>JADJFV010000033.1:0-300000 GCA_016708435.1 Leptospiraceae bacterium
ATCCCCGGTCTTGCGGGGGAAAATGTTCGATCTCGCTACTTTACTCGATCAGGAAAATCCAAGGCTAGCAAGAGTTAAAAAATAGAGATACTGGGATGATTGATTGGACAAAATTTTTACCCGTTTAGTTCATAACATCTTATTATGAAGAGACGCAATCGATTTTGCTTTAGGCTTTTAACTTTGTGGGATTAGAATTGGTGAGAGAAGTTGGATGCAGATTACTAGAAAGACAAACGGCGATGATAACGCATACGCGGTCTATATTGGTAATGGCAATGCAAATACCTTTAATCGCACTGAAAATAATTTAGCGTTCATTGTTTACGTTAAGATAATATTTGACTATTCATCAAAATTATTTCTTCAATCTGAAAATGGTTCAATAACGGATTTTGAATTATATTGATAATTTACTAAGCCCGGTTTTTCTTGTTAGCCGCTGAAGTTTAATTGGACAATATAAATACTTGGGAAGTTGTGGGAGTGGTTTGTAGGAATGGTTTAGACGAATTAGATATGTTTAAACTTTTAAAAGAGTTGCATTCAATTACTACGGATAATAGTAACGAAAATTATTGGAATAAAATTTCCTTGAAATTAACTAAAGATGATAACGGGCAAGTCAATTATAATAACAATTTTATTTGGGATGAAGACTATACTAAAGACTAAATACATTTACGGAAATAGGAAGCGTTTACATTGACAAATTAACTGTAACTTCTATTTCTTTGAATTTGTTTGATTTCGTATCTTATATTGGTATAAATGCGATATAAAATTATGGAAAAATAAAGAGATTGTTTTTGTTATTAAATTCGAATGATTAAATTATGAGCCCTCGCAAGAAAGTTCTTTATTTAGATGTTTGTGCTTTGTGTCGCCCCTTGATGATCAATCTCAGATGAAAATAAAGCTAGAGACAGACAGTATATTTCTAATTTTAGAAAAAATAAAAGCAGGAAAATTCAAAATGCTTTTTTCGAAAATACACAATCTTGAAATAAAAGACATTCAGGAAAAAGAAGAACGAGAAGAGCTTTTGCAGTTTTTAGAGAAATACGGAAATGAAGAAAAGAATATAAATCAAGAGAAGATTAAAAATAGAATATTGGAATTTGAGAAAATGGGTTTCGGAATAGGCGATTCTGCTCATTTGGCTTTCGCAGAAAATAATACAGATTATTTTATTTCGGTTGATTCAAATCTTCTAAAAAATACAATAAGAAGGTAAAGGGAAAATGCTTGCTTTAAAGCCAGAAGATTTTATTGTAAGGGAGGAATACTATAAATGAAAGAAGATACCTTTTTTTAGACGAAGATGTTCTAGTCCACAAGGCAGTTAATGCATTAATGAAATCTCTTGGGCAAGTAGAAACAAAGCGTTTTTTATCTCTAAATAGTAATCGTAAAAGAAATGAATCTGTTAAAGGCACAAGCAGTGGCAATCCAATCTTAACCGCGAAAATTTTCTAAAGAGATTTTTTCTTTTTAATTTATGGGATTAGAAATTGATAGAATTATGGGAGAAGTTTAATGCAAATTAGCCGACAGGGCGCTAGAAAGAAAATAAGCGAAACAGATTATCTGGAAAGAACATTACAATCTTATAAGTCCTTACAAATTCCATCTTCTTAGTAATATACCAGGTTGTATTTTGGTGAGACAGGTCAGATATTGCCTTGTTATTTTATTTAGATAAAATTATTTGGGGCACTTCTCTCTTTTATATTCCATTTTCCAATAAGGCTCTTTTCATCAGGGCTATTTCTTTCTTGAGTCAACATATTTTTATTTTTATAAAACCTATAATCGGCTGAACCAGAACGTTGTTTTCTCGATTTTTCATTAAAGAAATAGAGATACACATTAATTGAATCTTTTCTATATTCAGACCTGTCATATTCTCTTATACCGGCTAGATCATTATGTTCAGTATATTTTCTATCGAATGGAGACTGTATTTGCAAAAACGATTTTATTGGATAACTACACATGTCTAATATCTCAATTTGGTTTGATTTGTATATGGAGTTAATGCCCAATTCCCCGTGCCAGATTCCTCTAATTGGAGGTGGAACTGATTTTAGAATAACTCCTGCCTCTAGTAATTCTTCAAATGTCTTTGCATTAACTGTTTTCTCCATCTTTCGCATGAATATTTTGCAAATAGAAACAAAGTATTAAAATTAGTATTTTCATCTTTTTCTCCTTATCTTCTAAACGTACAATAATTTCCACTAAAATTTTCATCACTAGTAGCTGTCACAAGACAAATACCTACATTACTACTGACATAGAGAATAACACTGATTATCCTTATTCGAGTTGCCTAACATTATACACGTAGAGACAGGTCTGAGACCTGTCTCTACTACTATTAAATTTTCCTTCATAACTATTCCCTCTCATCCTCCGTGCCTCGGTGGCAAATCCACCAATCACAAAAAATCGCTCCCTAAATAATGGATGACAGAAATAATTCCCCTTTGTTTCATGGAAGAACTATGCGAAGCTTTAGGCGATTATTTGCCTTGGCTTGTTTTTTGATAGGTTTCAACACTGTATTTGCAGTAGATTTTGAAGACCAAAATTTTACCCCGTTTAGTTCATAACACCTTATTATGAAAGAGACGCAATCCGATTTTGCTTTAGGCTTTTAACTTTGTGGGATTAGAATTATGAGAGAAGTTGGATGCAGATTACTAGAAAGAAAATAAAGAATTTTTGTGATAGTTATAAGTCAGCAAAACTATCCGCGTTACCGGATACAGGTCATTAGCCCCACTGGGAAAATCCAAATCTCTTTTGGAAAATAGTTAGAGATATTCTAGAAAGTTAAAGGAAAGTAAAAATTATGAGATTTTCATTAATATTTTTCTCATTACTACTTGGATGTAATACGAATTATATGGTAGGACCACAGACAATTAATAAAGTTGAGGCAGAAAAAGATATTCGGAAAGTTATTTTATTAAAAGCTTTAACTTGTGGGTATAATATAGCTCGTGCTGATGCAATTTCTAAATTGGGTAATGAGGAAACAGGAGGGGGGAGTTTTTTAAATTTTAAACTATTTAATATAGGATCTGAGGGAGTTACGTATGATAGAAATGCAGTAAAGAATTGCTTGCGGGCTATATCTGTTATGCCCTGTCAGAATAGCAAAACGGAAACAGCAATAGGAGATAATGAATTTGTTGCTACTTTAATTTTTACTAGGTATCACTCTTGCAATTTTAGACCGATTGAATTTTGGGAAATAAATGAACCAATAAAAGGAAGGTTGTAATGATTGTGAATAATGTTTCTTATGCGCTATTGACTTCTCGGCTTAGTCTCTTTTTTATTTTGCTTTGGATTGCGAACGACAGTTTACTAAAGAGTTTATTTCATAACGAAGTGACTGGAAAGTTAAGTGATATTACTGGATTATTTATCACTCCTCTTTTTCTTACGGCGATAACGAGATATTTAGCTTCAATATTAAAATTTCGTTTTAAGGAAATTAGCCTGCTTATTTTTTATATGCTTTTAACCTCTTTATTATTTATAGCGATTAATATTGATCAAAACCTCAATGATTTAATTGTAAAATCTATTTGGTTTTTCTATGATGCAAAAGGAACGGCGGATAATACCGATATTCTCTGCCTTGCAGTTTTTATTCCATTATTAGGTTTATTTCTAAGAAAACAAAAAATTTGTGTATCTGCTACGATTTTTAAATGGAAGGCATATATTGTTTTGCCACTAGTTAGTTTCGCAATCCTAAATACAAGCCCAGGGAAAAGCCCAGACACCGATGCAATGCGACTATTACTTTTTATGAGTTTGGCTGATACAAAAGATAAGATAACAATAACCAAACCCCTTAACGGAGAAACGTCTAAAGTTAATCAGCCAATTACATTTGAATGGAAATACAAAAACTATTATGGTCGATCTGAACCACCCGCATTCACATATAATTTAAAATGTGGAGAGTCTACACAATTTACCGAACAGGAATTAAAAGACTCAGGAAAATTTCTTGGCTATTTAGTCCAAGTATCCACAGACAAAGCCTTTGCTGTAACTCAGCATGATTTTTTTGCTGAGAACAAGGCAATGTCTACTTCCGGAAGCATTTTAAAAAGCGGTAAATATTTTATTCGAATTGCCTTGCAGTATAAGAATCATCCGAGTTGTGATAAATCAAGTCTGACCATTGGAAATGGAAGTGATACAATCGAACTGAATACTATTGATTAGCCGCAGGGTTCTCAAAGTTAAAGATCCATCTTAAAAATTTTACCCCGTTTAGTTCATAACACCTTATTATGAAAGAGACGCAATCCGATTTTGTTTTAAGCTTTTAACTTTGTGGGATAGAAGGAGATAGAATTATCGAGAAGTTGGATGCAATTTTCTAGAAAGAAAAGTGATTCTTGGCTTGTATTTATCGCAGATTAATACAAATTAACCACTCGAAGATTGAAGTTATTATACTTGCCTAAATAAATTACCTCATAAATTCTAAGCGAATGGATAATAAGAATATTTTTAAACCCTTCTTTACTAAGTCGTTTGGATTAGTATTTATAATTTCTATATTGGCTGGCTCATCTCTCTTTGCGATTTTTTATCAAGCGGAGACTAGAAGAAAAAAGAATCTATTGTTATACGATACAGTCCAAAATAATTCCCCCACACATGAATTGATCGAAGGAGTTGTTGTTCCACTGGATGGAAAAAAAATAATATCACCTTTTAAACAAACACCTTGCTTAGTTTATTGGTATTTCAAAACAGAGAAATATACGACGACTGATTCAAAAGGCAAATCGCAAACATCCACCCGAATAGTAAAAGAGGCTAATGAAAGGTTACCTTTTGAAATTAGAACTTCTAGAAATGATTTTTATAAAATTTACACTAAGATTGAATTTTTAAAACATGACTACACAGAAAGTATTCTCCCTGTCCAAGAAGATAAAAATAGTCACTATGAACTCATTTTAAAAGAAGGAGATATAGTTTCCGCACTTATAAAAAAGGAATTTAATTCTAGTTCATTGGTTGAAAATGAAATCTTAATTTATAAAGGTAAAAAGAAGCCTGGCTTACCGATTTAAAAAATCGCACTGAAACAAAATGGCACTTTATCCTGATTGGAATTTTCTTTGTTATATCTATTTCAATCTCAACCTTTACATATACTTATATGCGTAAATTGCAATTACGTTTAGATAAAGCTTAGCCCTTCTTGCAATAAATAAATATTAGTCAAGAGATTACATCCTCTTTGCCGCGAACCAAATATTTTTTAGTCCGATAATTTCAGACTTAATCTGCAATAAAGAATGTATAATTGCGTGGATTACTAGAAAGACAAGGATATTTTTTCGATTAATTAATTGGAAATTCCAAAGTAAACATAGTTCCATTTTTGTTTTCAAAAAAATGTTTTCCGTGTAGTTGCGCTGTAAGAAGTTGAATTAGTTTTAGACCAAATCCATTTGTAAAATCTTTTTTATCTTTAAAACCTGATCCATTGTCTTCGATGATTATTCTAACATTTTTTTCATTTTTTACGGATTGTAATCGGAGTATATTTTTATTATCCTCACGGAACGCATACTTAATAGAATTAGTAATAACCTCGTTTACAATAATTCCAACCGGAAAAAGAATTCTAGTGTTTAAATTAAAATCTTCAATTTCTTCTTTAAGTTGAATTGATTTTGAATTGGAGGCTAATTCTAGAATCTTTTTTGCCAAATCAGATAGATACGCCTTAACGGATACTACTTTAAAGTCAGCTGTTCTATAAAGTTTATCATACAAAATACCCATACCATTGATGCGACTCATTGCTTCCATTAATATAGAGGATGCTTCTTCGTTTTCAATGGAACTTGCATGTATGCTTAGTAAACCCGCAATTGCCTGCATATTATTTTTAATTCTGTGATGAACTTCTTTTAAAAGAAGTTCTTTTTCTAGTAGTAGTTCTTTAATCTTATTTTCCGAGATTTTTCTCTCCGTAATATCTTGAATGGTTCCTGCTATGTAAACTAGCTTGTCGTTATTAAACTTTAATTCTCCTTCTCCTAAAATAAATCGAATTTGATTGTTGGGTGAAAGAATTCTTACTTCTATTGGTCGTGGCTTATATCCATTAACTGCTTTTATCATTAAGAATCTGACTCGATTACGATCTTCTGGATGAAATACTTTTAGAATTTCTGGAAATGTGCCTTGAAAACTTTCTTTTTTTAAATTAAATAGATTATAGAGTTCATCGGATAATTCTATTATGCCTGTTTCTTTATTCCAATGCCAGCTTCCGAGTTTACTTATTCTTTGCGCTTCTCTTAATTTCTTTTCACTTTCAATTATTTTTTCTTCAGAAATTTTTTTGTCTGTAATGTCCCTTAGAATAATCGTAAATATTTTTTCATTTCCAATTTCTATTTGTGAGATAGAAGCCTCCATTGGAAATTCGTTTCCATTTGATCTTCTTCCTGATACAATGCTCAAGGCATTCATAGTTCGAGTAGTTACACCTGTTTTTTCAAATTCTATGATATGCTTTAAATGAATCGAGTGAAATCTTTCCGGTATCAACTTATTGATTGAATGTCCTAGTATATCATTGCTTTCATATCCAAATATTTTTATGGCAGCAGGGTTAATGAGTATTATCTTGTGGTTTTTATCTATGCTTATAATTCCATCCATTGCAGATTCGATTATACCAACCAGGCGATTTTTATTTTCTAGAATAGTAAATTCCTGAAGTTTTAATTTTTCTTCTATGTTTTTTATTTTTGTTAAATCTCGATTTATACTTACAATTCCAATGCAAATATTTTCTGGATTGTAAAGTTTTGATACGAAACCTTGTATTAATATTTCAGAGTTGTCTTTTCTTTTTTGTATAACTTCTCCAGTCCATTGACCTTCTGTTAATAGGAAAGATTTTACTTCTTCTCTGGTTGCATTCTGGAAGTTTGACTTTAAAATTTCAGAACTTGGTTATCCAATTACTTCTTCTTTGGTGTAGCCATAAATGAATTCAGCGCCCTTATTCCAACTAGTTATTTTAAAATCTAAATCGGTGCAGACTATCGCATCGCTAACACTATCGAATACATTTGCCTGGTAAAACAATTGCTCTTCTTGCTTTTTCTTTATGGATACATCTCTAATAATGGATAGATGCATTCCAGTTAGAAAATGTGCAACTGCTTGAAACTCTAAGTATATTTTTTTCCCATCTTTGGATACAGCCTCGTATTCTCCTGAAGCTGTTCCTTTCTCCTGAAATTGCTTCCACATCAATTTCCAATCTTCTAATTTTACGATCGGTGTAATGTCCAGGGAATGTCTTCCAATAAATTCGGATTGAGCAAATCCAAACAATTGAGCTGCTGCTGGATTTGCGTCTATAATATATCCTTCATTATCGGTTATTAGTATTGCGTCTAACGCAGAATTAAATAGATTTTGATATTTTTTTTCATTTATGAAGAGAGCTTCTTCTTTTTGATATTTTTCTGTTACGTCAGAAAAAACTAAAACTGCTCCCGATATATTTTTTTGGTAATCGAAAATTGGTGCTGCTGTGTCGGCAATTTGATATTCTTTTTTATATTTTGAAATCAGAATTGTATGATTTGCTAATCCAACGATCTTTCCAGATTCAAGAACTTTTTTTACAGGGTTAAAAACTCTTTCTCTTGTGAAAGCATTTTCGATTTGGAAAATAGAATCGAGTGGCATTTGATAGGCATCTTTAAAATCCCAACCACATAATTTTTCTGCAATTGGATTCATAATAGTTATATTTCCATTTAGATCCGTTGTAATGAATTCATCACCGATCGATTGAATTGTAATTTGAAGTCTTTCCTCACTTTCCTTTAATTTTTTATTACTATAATAAAGTTTTAGTGCCATCTTGATGCTTGTGAGTAATACGGTGTTGCCGGAGTTCTTGACTATGTATCCATACGAGGTAATGTCTTCTGTTTTTTCTACTACATCCTTCTCTACATGTGATGATAAAAAAACTAAAGGTATGTTAAATTCATTTACAATAATTTTCGCGGCTTCTGTTCCAATCATATTTTCACTTCCTAAATCAATATCCATCAAGATTAGATGAACTCCATTTGAATTTGATTTTAGATAGTCGATTGCATTCTCGCCGGAGTATGCATGAATTACTTTAAACCCTTCTTTTTCTAAAAAGATAGTCTCTGATAGTGCTATAATCGGATCGTCTTCTATTAGTAAAAGAGTATGTATAACATTGTTTATCATCTTTGACTCCAAGCCTCCAATTATGGGTTAATCTTGATAAACCTCTACAGAAGAGCAAGATAAAAACTAATTCTTCTAATTATATTAGACTTTTGAAATATTAAATGACCAATTTAGGTGTTATTACTTGTGGATACATACGCTTAACCACATCTATACCTGTTAATGGACGATGTTTGCAATTAGTAAGTATTAGGGATTGATAGATTTTGCTAAGTTGACTCCCAAGCTATTTCCATCTAACTCAGAAATCTTACAGCAAGCTTAATCGTTCTAGTCTTTTCTCTTTTTATACTAAGACATATTAGTTTTCCGGGGAAACTTTTTTTTCCGTCAGTGAGCACTTGAACAATTATGCCTGCTTCATCACGTTCGTTTGTGCGGTATACCAAATGCGAGTTCTATAAAGTTCTTGACGGAAATTACTTTTGTCATTTGGTATATTTGCGAGAAGTGGTATTTAAGCTTTCAATTTTGTAGGATAGGAGAAGATAGAATTATGGGAGAAGTTGAATGCAGATTGCTGGAAAGAAAATGGCTTGAAATATAATTGCTTATTGTTCAAATTGAGTGTATGAAAGTTTTAATTGATATACCTGACAAGAAAGCTGATTTTATAATTGAAGTTTTACATAATTTTCATTCATAAAGACTACTACAATTACTCCTCAAAAAGCTGACCTTCTTAAAGATTTAAAAGATTCTGTAGACCAAATTAACTCTTTTAAGAAAGGCAAAAGACTCTGTCACAGATAAAGAATTAATTGAAATATTAAATACTATTGAGTAAACCTAACGGGATTAAAACCCTATCAAACAAAAGTTATACATTTTACTCCGTTTACTTCAAAATACCTTTTTATGAAAGAGAAGCAATCCGATTTTGCTTTAAGCTTTTAATTTGTGGGATAGAATGGAATAGAAGTATGGGAAAAGTTGGATGCAATTTACTCGAAAGATAATGATGCTTCGCAAGATCGGACAGTCAATTAATGCGGGTTCTGTTGCAGCGCAAGAAGCGGTATGCAATTATGAGGGTGACAATGATCGTTAATTTAAGCCAATTGTTAGTTTTACTATTTTTCTTTTTCTCTTTGTATAATTGTAATGTTTATGAGGATATCAAATTAAAAAGACAAGGATGTAATTACAATATCGATATTATTATTTTTTGCCAAAGGTTTCTAGAAAAAACAACCACAAATCAAACTCCAAGGAACTCTGAAATTCAATCATGCTTGACCACTATTTACCGCATGGAGGAATGCAAAAGAAAATTGAGGGAAAGTGATATTCCATGATTCTTAAGTGGATAATTACAATGAATAACTCAAATCCACACCAAAGCCCCGCGTTAGCGATCAAACCGGTGTCAATAAATTGCGTGAAACAAGAAGCCTCAGCTTATCGTAGACAGCGCAATTTATTGACAGTAGCTGAGAGCCTGACGGCGCATTACATGGAGTATCTTCTCTTAATGCGTTTAATATTGCTTATCCACATAATCCGCCGAACGCCCAGACCAATCAAACGAAGACCAGTAGGACTTGCAACAAAGCTATCGAATGGGAATAGAGAGTGCAACGTCTTACAACTATGACCAGAAGAGTAATAGAACGCAAGGAACAGGCACTTAAATTTTTACTAGGAATGAAAAGTAGACCCTTTTTTAAACTTGTCAAATCTAGAATCATTCTAATTAAGTATAAAATAAACTATATATAAAATATCTTGGAGTAAAAAATGGAAGAAAATGCACTATTGTTGTATGGAATTCGTTGGATTCATTACGTTTCCGGCGTTTGTTGGATCGGGCTTCTTTATTTCTTAAACTTAGTAAACGTCCCTTTACAGGGAAAGCTTGATGCAGGAGTAAAAAAAGTTCTCACACCTGAATTAATGCCTCGCGTTCTTTTTTGGTTTAGATGGGCGGCTATGTTCACTTTCTTATCGGGCTTAACTTACTATGCTGTTTTTTTTGAAATGGGTCACATGAGAGTGCAATCTCCGAATTGGACTATCTGGATTTTATTAGGGATGCTCCTTGGAACAATCATGTGGTTTAATGTTTGGTTCGTAATCTGGCCTAACCAAAGAAAAATTATCAACGGGGTTAAGAGTGGTAATCCGGCAGATCCATCTATCCCTAAAAAAGCGCTTCTGTTTTCTAGAATCAATACTTTTCTTTCTGTTCCTATGTTATTTTTCATGGGCTATGGAAGACATGCAGGTGGAAATGTTTCGATTTTCTCTGTCGAAGGTTTAGTTGTTGTTGTTCTCGCTGGTGCAATTGGCTCCGCTGTAGTTTTGTTTGCTATCAAACAATCTGCAACTATTAGCACAGAAGTTTAATTTTTCTATTATAGCTTTTGGCTGTGTGTAGGACTTGATGAATCAAGTCCTACACACAGCCTTATCACTTTCCTTTTACTTATAATAATTCATTGACAATTTACATTGTTTCCTAATAATAACTGTCTAAATCTTGCTCTGGACAAAGTATGAAAAACAATTGGAATTATTTTAATAATGGTATCGTATTTTTTGTTTTCCTTTTTTTCTTTTCTTTGAATCTTTTTTCTGAAACAATCATCTTACGAAATGGGAATGTTAAGAAAGGAAGAATTGTAAGCCAGGATAAGTTGAGCATGGTTTTCGAAGAGAAAGATGCGAAAGAGCCAGAAGTTTTCTCCAAAAAAGAAATTCTCAAGATATCCTACAAGGACTTAACGCAAGCAGAAATCAATCAACTTCTAAAAGAATCTGGTAGTGGAGATGTTTTGGATGTTTCTCCTGGTGCACCTGTTTTAGATCCCGTCGGTGGACGTCGTAATATTACTCTCGGTAAAGCAGTTCTCAGATCTCTTGTTCTTCCGGGTTGGGGGCAAATGTATCAAAACCGCCAAATTGCCGGCACAGCTTACTTTTTATTTTTCTTAGGCGGCATTGGTTTTTCTGCTTATCAATACAAAGAATTTAAAGCAGAAAGTCATGATTATGACTATAAGGCCAATACTTATTTGTTTGCTTTGTATTCTCGTGATTCGTCTTCCCAATTTCTTGCTAGGTCAGCAATGCATTCTCAGAAAAGCGAAGTAGATCGTGCTCTTCACCGAGCAGAAATTGCCGGTGGAGTTTTAGCTGGAATTTATTTGTTAAATCTTTTTGATGTTGTGATCTTTCGCCCTAAAGACAATCTTTCTTTAAGAGCTTCTGCGTTTACTGATACGTTATCCGTAAAGTTAGAATATAGATTTTAATTTATCGATTATCGTATTTCTGTTTCAAAACTTCTCTGAAAGTTTTATGAAATTTGCGCTCTTTTTGTTTTCTTTGTAGCATAGCAGATTCGTCTACTCTGGATTCTAAGTATTCTAACTCACGCTTCATTTTTTCATAATTTGCAAACCTTTCTTCAGAAATTTCTCCGTTTGCGATTGCCTCTTTAATTTTACAGCCGGGTTCAGATTCATGCTTGCAGTCTACGAATTTGCAAAGAGCGGATAATGAGTCTATGTCGGCAAATGTTTCTTGTAACATAGACTCATCTCCCCAGAGTTGAATTTCTCTTAGTCCGGGTGTATCAATCAATAATCCATTGTCTAATACGAATAATTCTCTATGAGTTGTAGTGTGTTTTCCTCTCGAATCAGCTTCCCGTATCTCATTTGTTTTTTGTAACTCTCTTCTGCTTAATTTATTTATGAGAGTTGATTTGCCTGCTCCTGAATGTCCGATAAAAGCGATTGTATTGCCGGAATTTAAATAAGTTTTGATTATTCCTAAACTGTCTTCTTCGAGGGAACTGATTGCATGAACTTTTGCTCCTATCGCAGCAGATTCAGCTTCTAATAGAATGGATTCGGGAGACTCACACAAATCTTTCTTGCTAAGAATCACAACGGGAATTGCACCACTCTCCCAACTGATACTAAGATATCTCTCAATTCTATTCACATTAAACGTTGCATCCATTGATTGCACAATGAATATATAGTCGATATTGCTGCAAAGGATTTGTTCTTCGATTGTTTTACCGGGAGATTTACGAGAGAGCTTTGTTTTTCTTGGAAGGATTACATGAATAATACACTTTGCTTCTCCTTCCAATCTTTGTATAGCGACCCAGTCTCCTACAACTGGAAAGTCTTGGCGGTTAATCGCTGTATATCGTAGCTTGCCTGAAATTTCTCCCAGGTATTCACCCTGGTCATCTTGAACACGATAAATACCTTTATGCTCTGATATGATTCTTGCAGGCAAATAGGAAGTATTCTCTACTTTTGAAAATTCATTTCTGAAAAACTCATTGTATCCTAAAGCAGGTAGAGAAATCATCATAGAATTAATTTTGTTGAATGCTCTTTAATATTTCTTCAATTTCATTTTCGTGGAATTGATTTTCTATTAAGTTTTCTGTTATATCAATAATCATATAGCTTTCATCTTTGAGTGGATAAATATAAAAGCCGGTCTTTGAATAGCGCGGGCGAATAATATCATAGAACGTCCAAAAATTTCCCTGCCATTTCTTTTCTGGATGTAAGTGTTCGCCCAGGTTTTTAATTTCTTCCCTATTGCCCTGGTGTTTTTCAAAATCTAAAATGGAGATGTATTCTTCTTTGATTGTATTTGGATCTACTTTGATTAACTGAGGAATAAAAAACAATCGGACGAGTGGATAACGATTTGGATCTGTTTCTGCAGATGACAGGATACCAGCGATTTGCCCCGATCCTGTTTTTTCTTTCATGGTTAGTGTTTTTGGGTTATGAAAGAAATAGTCTTTCGGAAGTTTTAGACTTAAAGAAAGAGATTCATTTTTGAGAGTTCGTGTTGGCTCATCATAGGACCACTGAGTCAGGTCTTTTTCTTGCGTATCATATTTATTTTCGAAAGACCGATTGAATAGATACATTTCCGAAAATTGTAAATACTTAAAGGTTAAAAGTCCATTTACAAAAATGGTCATCGCAACCAGGAGGATTCGATAGTAAACAACAGCCCGAATGATTCGGTAGAAGAAAAAAAACAGTAAAACAAAAACTAAAAAGATAATACCTGCCTGATTTTCAAAGAAACCAAAACCATAGACTGTGGCAATGACAGTGGACAAAAAGAGAAATTCTTGCCAAAGTATAAAATCTTTTTTAAACAAATGCTTTAGCGCGAGGATGCTCAAAAAGAAAGTAAGGAGAGAAACGATAAGGGTGGTGGTGATTAAGATCAAAATGACGAAAAATGGCAGATGATCTTCATGATTATAAAGAAAAGGAATGGCAAGTAGTGTATAAATGCAAATAATTTTCCAAAGGAAACTTAATGAATTATACTTTTTGGAGACTCGACCGAATATATTAGTAAGAAAAGTAAGGGATTTCATTATGTCGCCAGTAAAAGATTTTTTATCGATTCTCCAGAGTGATTACCATAATTTTGAAAAGTATTTCAAGTCCTTATTGAAAAACTATTCCCGATTATATGATTTTGTAGAAAGAGTCATACAAATTATTCCATTAGAAGTTTTTGTTCTATTATTTCTATCTATCATCATCTTGATTTTAATCAATAGTGTATCTCCCTCCACTTCCAAAGTCAATTTGCTCTTTGCAGTTCTTGCATCCGTTGGAATTTACTTTGTTATTGCTAAAGTCGGAATAGTTAATAAAAAACGATTCAGCGATTCAATGGATAGAACTTTCATTTCAGCTCTACTCATTCTTGTTCCAGTTTATTCCTTCTACTTTCTGACCTTATTATACAAGTATTTAATCGCGCTCTACAGGAAAAGAAAAATTGCTTCTTCTGAGTCGATGGAGAAATCTATTTTCCATTTGCAATCGGCTTATAGTGAATTAATGGCTGAATACTATGTTCTGGCAGATCGAAACTATGACTCAACCAAATTAAAAGAAAAAATCCAAATTCTTCAAATTGCAAGTGATGGACTCTTAGATTTATTAAAACCTGTTCCTAAGCCTGTGGCAAATGTAAATGACGTGAATGCCATTAGTGACGCAGAAACGGTAAGTCAGTAAATTTTTCGGTTGCTTATATGCTCTGAAATATTCTCCTTTTATTGATTTACATTTATGAAACGGAAATTTTACTTCTTTAGCCTTTGTTTTATTTTCTGCTTTCTTGTCCATTGTAAGGACAAGGAAACGGTTAATAACAATATTCCCCAAGAAGGAAAGAAATCCGAATTTATAAAAGCGAAGATTGATTGGAATTATATAGACATTCCAGCAGAGATGAAAATCTATGAAGTAAAATCTCAAATTGCCTATAATGTTTGGGATACTCAATCCGTTTCGTCGATTGATTCTTCGCCGGCCTCGACAGAAATTCCTGAATCAACTATAGTTGTTCAATCGGGTCGTTATAAAGAATTTGTTCTAGGAATGCAGAATAACACAGATAAGCCAATTTTTTTCTTTGCCTCCCCGCATAACGTTCAGCCTCCTCAGTATTCTTTAGGATTTAAGTTTAAATGCCTTTGTATCAATCACGCTTTTACAATAAAACCAAAAGAATTCTGGTATCGGGTTGTGCGACTAAATATTGATAAGGACTTTCGGGGTGATAGTTTTATTATCAAACACGACCTAATCGGCATCACAGAAGAAAGAATGAAAGAATTTGAATTCAAACCTTGATTCTTTTCTTTAAAAAAATCTTGCGGAATGCAAGGAAGCTGAATTTCTGTATTTAGGCAATGGAAAAATTCGTTTTTTATCTCTATGTTACTAGTGGAACTAAATCCTCAGAAAATGCTATAACGGATACGAAAGCATTTTGTGAGGAGGAAATCCAGTCCAATTACGAAATCTTTATAGTAGATGTATTAGAAGAGCCTTTTCTCGCAGAGGAATCTAAGATTCTTGTAACTCCAACCCTAATAAAAGAAAGTCCAGGAAAGCCGATTCGCCTAATTGGCAATTTTAATAATAAGAATAAACTTTTGCAGACATTTGAATTAGAAAAGGTCTATGGATAAACAAAGCGAAAATCACAAAGAAGAAATTATCAAAGCTCTCCGAAAAGAACTAGTATCTAGTGAACTTCGTTTTCAAAAAATAATTATTCATAATTCAATTTCTATTTTGATTGTAAGTCAAAATGGTATTATCCGCTTTGCAAATCCAGCCGCCGAGTATCTGTTTCATAAATCTAAAGAAAAGCTAATCGGTCAACCATTGGGTTATCCAATGTTATGTGATGAAGTCGCAGAAATCATTATACCTGCCAGAAATTCTATAAACTTAATTGTTGAAATGAGAGTTGTGGAAACTATTTGGGAAGAAGAAGCAGTATTTCTTGTATCTATGAGAGATGTTACCGAGCGCAGAAATATGGAAGAGCAACTGCGTATAGGCGAAGAGAGATATAGAAGCTTAGTAGAATTATCGCCTTTCGGAATTTTTGTTCATATGGAAGGTAAATGCGTATTTGCCAATAGTGCAGGTATTCAACTTCTAGGCGGAAATTATCCGGAAGACGTTATTGGGCAGAGCGTAATGCGATTTGTCCACCCCGAATATAGAGAGCTTGTGGTATCTCGAATTAAAAGTCTTCTTACAGATGAAAGACAATTAGTTCCGATTGAGGAGAAGTTTATCAAGCTAGATGGCACGCCTATCGACGTGGAAGTTTCTGGAATAAAACTTGATTATAGCGGTAAAATTGCTGTTCAGCTTGTCGTTATCGATATTACCGAGCGCAAAAAAGCCGAAGAAGCGATTAGAAGTTTAAATGTAGAACTTGAAGCTACTGTTCGCGATAGAACAAAGCAATTAGAAATTATGAATAGTGAGTTAAATGCATTTCGTTTTTCAGTTTCAGAAGATTCACAAGCACCTCTTAAAGCTATCAATGGATTTGTAAAAGCGTTAGGTGATCGATCCAATCAAAAATTAGATGAAATAGAAATATCTTATATAGAGAAAATTAAGAATGCAGCAGCGAACATCAATTCACAGATTGAAGACCTATTAAGTCTTGCAAAAATTACAAGAACAGAACTAGACCTTCATTCTATTAATCTTACTTCTCTTTGCAAAGAGATTGTAAATGAAATCAATCAATCAAACTCATCGAATGATCTAGAACTAAATCTTCAAACAGGAATGAGTATTTATGCAGATCCAAATCTAATGCGCATTGTGATGAATAATCTTTTAGACAATGCAATCAAATTTACCAAACACCGACAGTATGCCAAAATTGAAGTAGGATGCTTTACAAAAGATGGAAGGGTAATCGTTTTTGTTCGTGACAATGGTGCTGGCTTTAATATGCAATACGCAGAAAGACTATTCGAACCATTTCAACGCTTTCATTCGAGTGATGAATTTGAAGGTTCTGGTGTGGGGCTAGCCTTTGTTAGCCGTATTATTGATAAGCATAATGGTCAAATCTGGGCGGAAAGCGATGAAGGAAAAGGCTCTACGTTCTATTTTGTAGTGGAATGAATTATCTTAGAGTAGGGTTTAAACCCGCCATCAACTCTTTAATAAAAGGTCTGGTCTCTATGGAATGATGTGGTAGCGTTAATCGCTCGTTAGTAATCACCAATTCATCGTAGGTCAAAATATCTAAATCAATTTCTCTTGGTCCTTTATCGTATCGCTTAATTCTTCTGAGTTTACTCTCGATTAGCTGTAGTTGGTCTAATAGGGCAAGTGGGGAAAGATTTGTTTCAATCAATAAAATACAGTTTAAGAAATCGGGTTGATCTGTTATTTCTAAAGCTTTTGTTTCTAGAATGCGAGACTTAGCAATTATCTTTGTTGGAATACTTTCCACTTCTATGATTGATTGTTGGATGTATTGTAATCTATCACCTAGATTAGATCCAATAGATATTAGGGATTTATGTGAATTTAACTCTGACAAGCGTCATCCAGATGTGCTCATTTGAAATTTCAATCGGTAGTCGGGACATTCTAATTTTATTTCGTGAGTCATTTCGCATAATCTAGAGTAGACTCTTCCTTCTCCTTTTTCTTTCCAATCACTGAGGGGGGAATTAGAAGTAAGTAGAGTGATTTTTTCTTTTTCATATCTTGAATCAATTAAATCGTAAAGTTTGGAATTTACCCAGTCAGAGTCTTTTTGAACACCGAAGTCATCTATTACTAGAACATCAATGTCCGCAAATTCCATTTCTATACTTCTTTCCTGTCCGTGGTATTCGCTGTCCTTTTGGTAAGTGTCTTTTAATGCATTTAAGAAGTCTTTGCTGATCTTAGCATAACGGCATTTTACCCCATAGCGAAAGATTAATTCGTTTAGAATAATGCAGGCTAATAATGTTTTGCCTGAACCGGTTCCTCCTGAAAGATACATTCCCTGTTTTGGTTTATCTTTCCAGTGTGCAGGATTGTCCCAGTTATTTATTAACTCATTTGCCCAATCATGTGCAACGAAAAGAGAAATCATATTATTCCCCGAAACATCCATAGAATTGAGAAAACGATATTTATAACGCGGAGGTATATTCGATGCATCAATGATTTTGTCGAGTCTATTTCTTGTTAGCCTCGCCTCTTGACAGAAGCAAGGAATCATTTTGTTTAAGGATTCTTCGTAAACTAAGTAGGGGGCTTTTGCTTTGGCGGGACATTTGACGCAATGCTCTGTGACGCAAGAGCATAATCCCAATGAGCCGGTGCGCGAGCCAGTTATCATTTCATCTAAAACGATTCCGACTCCCTTGCAGTATGGACAGGAAGAGTCTCCTGTCTTTATGTTTTTTAGAATCCCATCAAGTATCATCTATCGTTTTCGTCTACTGCTCTTTCTTGAAGAAGAGCCGCCGGAACTTGTAGAAGAAGTATTCGTGTCGATCTTACGTTTGTTGCTGATATGAAGTAAATCGTTTTGATTTCCGTTCATGTTAAACAAATCAATGTCAGTAGTTTCCTGTCCGACTTTCTTGTATTCAACTTCTTTCTCTTCGATCTTTGTATCTTCTGCTACTTCTACTTTCATTAAGAAGCTTAAAATTTCTGCCTTGAGATTGTCTACCATCGTTGCGAAAATTTTAAAGCCCTGGATTTTGTATTCTACGAGTGGATTTTTTTCTCCGTAACCAACAGTCCAGATTCCATCGCGCAAATGATCCATTACATATAAATGTTCTTTCCAGCGATGATCCAAAATATCTAGTAGGATACTTCTCTCAAGATATTGCCAGACTTCTTTTCCTACTTTAGAAATTTTATTTTTGTAAACAGAAATAAATTCTGAATTCAATGTCTCTCTTAGTTTATCGCGAACATCATTGGAACGAGGAAAGTTTTCTTCTTTGATTCGAATAGAAACATTCATCGTTGTTAGCCACTCATTTAACGAAAGATAATCCCAAGAGGTTGGGTTTTTTCCTTCGCAATGTGTATCAATTTGTAGATCAACTGTTTCTTTGATCCAATCTTCGACTAGCTCTTCCATATTGGCTTCTTCATTTAAAACATCATTTCTGAGGTTATAGATGAATATCCGCTGAGCGTTCATTACATCATCATACTCTAATAAATGTTTGCGGATATCAAAGTTATGCCCCTCAACTCTTTTTTGAGAGCGGGCAATCGCATTGCTAACCATCTTGTGCTCAATCTCTTGACCTTCCTCCATCCCAAGTTTTTGCATGATAGAGGAAATTCTATCCGAACCAAAGATTCGCATCAAGTCATCTTCTAATGAAAGATAAAATCTACTAGAGCCCGGATCTCCCTGGCGTCCCGATCTACCGCGCAACTGATTGTCAATACGACGGGCTTCGTGTCTTTCTGTGCCTAATATGTGTAAGCCGCCAGCGTTTAATACATCTTGGTGAGATTTTTCCCAGTTCAAAGCATCTTCTAAGATTTCTCTTGCTTTCTTTTTCTTTCCGTGTTGGGCAAATTCTTCCGCAATCGCTCTTGCTGAATCAAAGTCTTTTTTCTTAATAGCAGTTTTAAATTCTTCAATTTCAGAATCGTTCTCTGTCCATTTTTCCATCAGCTCTTTGTGCTTTTGTGATCCACCTAGAACAATATCAGTCCCGCGTCCCGCCATGTTCGTTGCAATGGTTATTGCTCCCGGCTTACCGGCGTTAGCTATAATCTCAGCTTCTTTCTCATGGAACTTAGCATTTAAAACGTTATGCGGTAGTCCTACTGCTCTAAGCTTGTTAGAAAGTAATTCTGATTTTTCAATCGAAATAGTTCCAACTAGGATTGGTTGTTTTTTTGAATGCAAATCTTTTATCTCGTTTACGATTGCATTGAACTTTTCTCTTTCTGTTCGATAGACTCTATCTGCATGATCGAGTCTCTTCATTTTTATATTAGGTGGAATTACAATTACATCTAATTTATAGATTTTTGCAAACTCTTCTGCTTCTGTATCAGCCGTTCCAGTCATACCGGAAAGCTTTCCATAAATTCTAAAATAATTTTGGAATGTAATAGAGGCAAGTGTTTGTGATTCCCGAGCGATTGTTACTTTTTCTTTTGCTTCGAGTGCTTGGTGTAATCCATCTGAGTAGCGTCTACCGGGCATTAGGCGACCGGTGAATTCATCTACGATTAATACTTCGCCATTTTGAACTACGTAGTCTACGTCTCTCTGGAATATTTTGTGTGCTTTGAGTGCCTGGTGAACATGGTGAACAAGTTCCACATTGTCCGGAGAATACAGATTATCCACTCCGATGATTTGCTCTACTCGCTTGACACCACTCTCAGTCAAAAGAACGTTACGCGCTTTCTCATCTACTTCATAGTCTTCTTTGTCTACGAGTTTAGGAATGACTGCATCTATTTTGATATAATTGTCTGTTGATTCATCTGCTGCTCCTGAAATAATAAGGGGAGTTCTCGCCTCATCAATGAGAATAGAATCCACCTCATCCACGATACCAAAGAAATGTTCTCTCTGAACTTTGTGTTCCTTTCTTGGAACCATATTATCTCTTAGATAATCAAATCCGTATTCGTTATTCGTTCCGTAAGTAATATCTGAGCCGTATGCTTCTTGTCTTTCTTCGTGCTCCATATCGTGTTGGATAATACCAACTGTCACACCAAGAAAATCATAGATTGGTTTCATCCAGAGAGCATCGCGCCTTGCCAAATAGTCATTTACCGTAACTACATGCACTCCTTTTCCGGCAAGCGAGTTTAAATACACAGCAAGTGTAGAAGTAAGAGTCTTTCCTTCCCCGGTTTTCATCTCTGCGATGTTTCCCCAATGAAGAGCAATACCACCCATCATTTGCACATCGTAATGTCTAAGACCCATTACCCGCACGGATACTTCGCGAATAGTAGCAAACGCTTCTGGTAAAATATCATCTAGTGTTTTTCCATTAGCCAATAGGTCTTTGAATTTTTTCGTTTGTTTTTTTAAATCTTCATTAGAAAGTTTTTGAATTTCTGGCTCGAATGAATTAATCTCTACGACTATCGGAGTTAGTCTTTTTAAATCTCTTTCATACTTACTTCCGAATATAAACTGTAATACTTTTTGAAACATTGTTTTTTATTTTTTCCTTGGTTAATTCGCCTTAGACGCAATTATATTATCGAAAAGGATACGGGCGTTCGCTTCCATTTCTTGTTGTTTAACTTTGATTTCATTGGATATATTTCCAATGGTTTGTGGAATTTCTTTGTGAACTTTCCACCATACTTCTAGCATTGGGTAGGTTACTTCAAAATGACATTGAATCCCATATCCTTTATTTTTATATGAGAACATTTGATTTTCATACTTTTCACTGGAAATAAGTCTTTCTGTGTTTGGAGGCAAATCAAACGTATCCCCATGTAAATGAAACGCAGTGAGATTTGCGGAAGTAATTCCTTGAAACACATTGTGTGCGGTATTAGTAACGGAGACTTTAGAAAAACCAATTTCCGCTCCATTTGCTCCTTTCATTACTGTTGCTCCAAGAGCTTTGGCTAGAATCTGTGAGCCGAGGCAAACACCAATTACCTTCTTGCATGGAATTGCCAGCGCGTTTTCTACAAGATTGATATAAGGCTTGAAGAAGGATTCTTCTTTCGGATCATAAACAGACTGAGGTCCTCCCATAAGAATGATAGTGTCGAATATTTGCTGGGATTCGGGAATGAGTTGAATTCCTTTTCTATAAGCATCATGGTAAGTAATTTTGTAATTCGCATTACGAAGGGAGTTTTCAATTATACCTGGTCCTTCACAATCTAGAAAGCGTATAATTAAACTTCTCACTAAGCTCCTCCTAACATTAGTTTGAAAAATTTTACTTTGTTTTCTGTTTGAATTAAGTTCAATTCTTTTTCTTCACTGATTGGTCCTATGAAGTTATAAAATAGAATCAAAGGCTTTGTCTTAAATAAGAGCGTTTCAGGTCTACCAGTAATTAGACCGTCCCCTTGCGAAACTCTAAAAGGTCTTTTCATAATGAGGATTTGGAGTTCAATTTTCTTTTCCGAGACTTCCTTTTCCATAATTGCCTTTGCTTTAGGATAAAGCTCATCGAAAGAGGATGTGGGCTCTGCATCAGGAACGATGTCGTAGGGGTCTACTACCATGTAGAGTCCTAGCGATTTGTCTTTGTTTACTTCTTGGAATAGGTAATTAAGTGCTGGAATCTCTTTAACGCAAGGTATGCAGGTAGGTGCATAGACATTGATTGCGAGTCGGCGAAGTGGTAGCTCGGCTAAAACTATTGGCTTTCCTAAAAGGTCTAGACCTTCGTAAAGAGAAACATCAAAGTTAGATTGTTTTTGGGAATAACAATTGGCTAAGAAGGCAGTTAATAGAAAAATAATGATTTGTTTCATTGCGTATATTTTTTAACTATATCTTCTTGGATAGGGGGTAAGGCAAGTAAGATAAAATTTTAATTATTAAATTCATTGACGATAGTTTTTCGTTGAAATGATGGCGTATTACCCCGTACGACAATGATTTTTGACGAAAACTTATTGCCCCCGCCTACTGAAATTCATAGCAAGCATTAGCAAGCTTTGATTTAGGTTAATCTGAACTTATTATAGGAGTCTAAATGAGCACACAAGAATTTGAAATTGGCAAATTAATTGAACTAGCGAGACACAAAAAATATGAGCTTACCTCCGCTGGTTTTGCTGCCTTGGACAAGATTGAAAGGATAGCAATTCCTAAAAAATTAAAAACTAGAAAGATCGCTGTGCAAGCTTTACATGCACTTTCCGATGGACTTGTTCAATATGGTTATTTTTCAGCAGAAGAAAGAAAGAAACTACACGCAGAAGCACATATGTCAGATGCTCCTTATAAAGGATTCAAAGGTCTATTTTCTAACTCTGCTGCTCCTGTTGTGGAAGAAGACATTGAAGAAGATTTTATTCCTCAAGAAGAAGAAGCTAAGCATGATTATGTTGCTGATGGAGAAGAGTTAGATTCTGCTCTTTCTGAAGAAGAAGAGGATGAAGACGAAGAGGATGAAGATGATGAGGACGAAGATGATGACGATCTCGAAGATGATGAAGACGATAAATAGTTGCGTCTAGGAGTTTCCCATTTCTCATTTTTTGCATTTTAATTCGAACGGGCTACCAAATTTACAAAACAGTAAGAATGGTAGCCTTATTTATTCCAAGCATGACCCAATCAAAGAAAGCAATCGCTTTTCTGAAACTATTTTAAATGAATACTCTTCTCTTAAATATACTCCTTCAACTATGATTTGTTTTGGATTTGGTATGGGCTATCATATCGAATCTTTATTGCAGATGAGTGGAGGCAATATACGATTAGCCTGTGTTGAGCCCGACCAATCCATATTAGAAATTCCAGAAGTAAAAAAAAAATCCTAGAATTAGTAGAAGAATTCAAATCTAAAGACTCTGAACTAAAAGTTTATTCTCTTTCTGATTTTCCTTTTTCTGAATATTCTCCTGTTTCTAAATATACATTTTCCTTTCCCTATTATTCTCGCAATTTTGCGAATGAACTATTTTCTTTTCATGAATCACTAAAAGAAAAAACAGGGATCAACAAAACTACTATCTCCCATTTTGCACGCACTTGGTTTAGAAATTACTTTGTGAATTTAGATTTAAGTCTTGAACGCGGAAATAGGGCAGGCTTTGTTTTTATGGATAGTTTTCCCTTTAATGGAAAAGACGTTCTATTTGTAGGAGCGGCTCCTATTTTAGAAGAGCAAATGGAATGGATAAGACTTAATCAAGATCGATTCTTTATTCTGTCTTCGGATACTGCTTGTTATTCACTATTGGCTAATGACATTCGCCCCGACTTTATTCTTTCGATTGATGCAGGGCGGGGAACTATTTATCATTTTAGAAATATTCCTGCTGACATTCCAATCATTACTTGGCTAGGGGCAAATAGTCATATATTCCGATTACCAAATCCTGTTTATTTGTATTTATCTACTTATCCACTCGACCAAGTATTGCATTCCATAATTTTTCCAGATAGAGAGTTAGTGTTTAAAAATCCTTCTCTCAATGTAGCCGGCTTAGCAAAGGTAATCGCTGAGTATTATTCTGCCAATAGACTTATACTAAGTGGGGTAAGTTTTAAAATTCAATCTGGTAAAACACATGCCCGCGGAACAGGCTATGAGAATTATAATATTCCAAAAGTAAATCGGTATTATCCCATGGAGGCATACAGCCCGAAGGCTTACCAAAAAGAAATCAGCCCTAAGAATCATTTGGCACTTTATCATCTAATGGAAAGTAACCATATGGAG
The DNA here is from genome assembly GCA_016708435.1 of Leptospiraceae bacterium. NCBI lineage: Bacteria > Pseudomonadati > Spirochaetota > Leptospiria > Leptospirales > Leptospiraceae > Leptospiraceae bacterium. Next base: position 24,056 of record JADJFV010000033.1, read on the forward strand.
ATACTAAAGCCGGAATTGATTTCCGAAATAAAAATCGGAACGGCGATATATAAGACGAAACCGCTTTCACTTAAAGTATCCGAAAAATACATTGATAAGTTCAAAAAATTTCTATTCAATCAAACGATTCAAAGAGAAATACTGAGTGAAACAGGTCTAGAAAAAGCTTCTATAATAGAATTGTGAAAAGATTTCTCTAAGATAATTTTTCCAATTATTAAGAATAAAGAAAAGTATGAAATGAAAGCGACCTACAAGCCACATAGAAGCCGAATTCGGCTCGAAGATAGCTTTTAGATTCGAATAAGCTTGGTATTATCTAAATCGTTTGTATCCATTCTATCTCAAGACTATTCCGCACCATAATGCGGAATAGTCTTGACTATTTCGCATTATGGTGCGGAATAGTCGTATGAGGTTAGATTTTAGAGAAATAATTCTAAAGGATTTGAGTAAGAAAATGGTTTTTCTTGTTGGTCCAAGGCAGGCAGGGAAGACTTGGCTTTCTAAAAGCATTCGAAATTCTGATTTTGTTTATCTAAACTATGACAATGACGCGGATAAGAAAATCATAGATAATAGAGCTTGGGATCCTCTGGCTAAATTAATTATTCTAGATGAACTTCACAAAAGACCAGATTGGAAAAACTTCATCAAAGGAATTTATGATAAGCGTAACCCGAACCAAGAGTTTCTAGTTACCGGTAGTGCAAGATTAGACATTTATCGCAACACAGGAGACTCTCTATCTGGACGGTATTTTACTCATAGACTTTTGCCTTTTGTTCCAAGAGATTTAGTCGGAACAAAATGGGAGGGAGATTTGTCAAGACTCTTAGAGCGAGGTGGTTTTCCTGAACCCTTCCTGGCAGAGGACGCGGTGGAAGCAGACCGATGGAGACTTCAATATGTAGATGGTTTGATTCGAGAAGATGTTTTTACGATCGATACAGTAGAAAATCTCAAATCTTTACAATCAGTTCTGCGTCTTTTACAGTCTAGAGTAGGCTCTCCTATCAGTTATACTTCAATCGCAGAAGATGTTCATATATCTCCGAATACCGTAAAAAAATACATCGGACTACTCGAAGCCTTGTTCATTGTTTTTAAAGTTCCACCTTTTTCAAAGAATATTGCCCGAAGTCTTCTCAAAGAGCCTAAGATTTATTTCTTTGATACAGGGCTTGTTGTAAATGATGCAGGTTCACGATTTGAAAATTTGACCGCCTTATCCCTATTATCCCATTGCTATCGTCGTGAGGATTGGATGGGCAAACGCACATCTTTGCATTATATTCGCACTAAAGAAAAGAAAGAAGTGGATTTTCTAATTGCTGAAGACGAAGAGCCAACCTTACTTATTGAAGCGAAATACCAAGACGAAAAAATTTCTCCAACACTTCGCTACTTCTCCGATAAATACAAAATTCCAGGAGTGCAAGTTGTCCTTCATTTAGATTCAGAATACCAAGAAAATTTGATAAAAGTAAAAAAAGCAGATAGGTTTCTAGTCGCTCAGAACTTGGTTTAGAATTATTCAAAACTGAATGTCTCTGGTAAATCCCATCGGGGAAGAATTTCACCCTTTTTCAATTAAAAAAAAATCTTTTCAGCAAACGATTCTAAAATTACCAAGTAATTACAGAGTTGTTGCAAAAAAATATTCCCGGTTTTGCAGACTAGAGTTTAATACTATTGTTGGAATAAGAGAATTTATGAGAGAGATTAAAACAGTTACAATCGTCGGAGCGAATGGCTCCATGGGTGCAGGCAGTGCAGCTATCGTTGCCGCGTTTGGAGAAGCGAAGGTTCATATGCTTGCGAGAGACGTTGATAAAGCAAAGGAAGGTATTGCCAAAGCAATTAAGTCTGTAAGAACCGATACAATCAAATCAAGAATGATTCCTGGAACTTACGATAAAGATTTAGCTAAAGCAGTCGCTGAATCAGATTGGGTATTTGAATTAGTCGCGGAAAGTTATGCTGTCAAAGAGCCGATCAATGCACAAATAGCAAAGGCTCGCAAACCTGGAACGATAGTATCCACAGTATCGTCTGGATTATCTATTGAAAGACTTGCGAAATCATTTGATGCAGATGGACAAAAACATTATTTTGGAACTCACTTTTTCAATCCTCCTTACAAAATGATTCTTTGTGAATTAGTATCACACAAAGGTTCTGATTTAAAATTAAAAGCTGAGCTAGGAAAATACTTAGAGCAAAAACTTCGCCGTGCTGTTGTTTATACAAATGATACTCCAGCCTTCGCAGGAAATAGAATTGGATTTCAATTAATGAATGAAATCGCTCAGTTTGCTGAAAAGTATCAGAATAAGGGCGGTTTGGCTCTTATGGATGCTATCATGGGTGGATTTACAGGTCGCGCAATGGGACCGTTAGCCACTGTTGATTTCGTTGGTCTTGATGTTCACAAAGCTATCGTTGATAATCTATATGAGTTTACTAATGATTCTGCGCACGAAACTTTTAAACTTCCTAAATACATGCAGAAATTAATTGATAAAGGTGACCTCGGTGGAAAGACCGGACAGGGTCTCTTTAAAAGATCAAAATCTGCTGACGGTAAACGTGAAAAGTTTGTTTATAATATTTCTACTGGAAATTATGATCCGTATCCAAAATTTGATATTCCTTTCGCAAAAGAAGCAAGTGCAAAGATTGCTTCTTCTGATTACAAAGGTGCAATGGAAGTTATTAAAGCAGCAAAAGGCTTAGAAGCTGATCTTTGCCGTTATTTCCTAGCGCGTTATATCAGTTATTCGCTCTCTATTGTTGGTGAAGTTGTTGATACAAAAGAAAATGCTGATGCAGCAATGGGATTTGGATTTAACTGGGTTCCTGCTTCTGCCTTTGTTGATTTACTCGGTGGTGTTGTTGAAACTAAAAAGTTTCTCACAGCATCTAAGATTGAAATACCACAAGTATTAGCAAAAGCAAATCCAAAAGAAACATTCTACAAACTACAAAATAAACTAGATGCAAGAGCGCTATTCAGAGCGTAAGGAGAAAAGAAATGGCAAAAGGAAATCCAGTATACATACTCGGTGGAGCACAAACCGACTTTCAAAGAAATTGGTCAAAAGAAGGTAAAACATTTCTTTCTATTATGAAAGAAGTTACAGATGACGGACTGTTAGCCGCAGGCATTGATTATAGTGAAATTCAAAAATTAAACAAGAACAATCGAGTTGCTGTTTTCGTTGGAAATTTTGATGCAGAACAATATGCAACACAAGGACATCTTGGCGCATTCTTAACGGAAGTAAATCCTGCATTTAACGGAGTTCCAGGTGGAAGATTTGAAGCTGCTTGTGCTTCTGGCTCTATTGCACTTGACGCTGCTGCAACTAAGATTCGTGTAGAAGACTATGATGTAGCGATTGTTGTTGGCGTTGAAATCATGAAGACTGTTAATTCAGCAATAGGCGGTGACTTCTTAGGAACTGCTGCTTATTACGAAAAAGAAGCGAAGGGAATTGAATTTCCATTTCCTAAACTCTTCGGTAAGCTAGCCGATGTTATCCTCGACAGATACAAACTCAAAGAAGCAGTGTTTATGGATGCACTCGCTGAAATCTCTCGAATCAATTATGCAAATGCAAAGAGAAATCCAAATGCTCAAACCAGAAGTTGGTTCATGAATAAAGAACATGCAGCAGCCCGCGGTGGAGAAAACAATATGGCAGTGGGCGGAAGACTTTGTATTGCTGATTGTTCTCAAGTAACTGACGGTGGCGCATTAGTAGTATTAGCCTCTAAAAAATATGCTGCTGAGTATGCAAAGAAACGCAAATTAAAACTAGGTAGTATTCCACAAATCAAAGGCTGGGGACATAGAGTTGCTCCTGTTACCTTTGAAGGAAAAGTTGCTGAATCTAAAGGGAACAAATTCATTCTTCCTTGGACAAAGACTACTGTAGACGACGCTTACACAAGAGCTAAGATGAGTGTTAAAAATATTGATGTATTCGAAACTCATGACTGCTTCACTTCTAGCGAATACGCAGCAGTATCCGCTTTCGGAATTTCAGCGCCCGGAAAAGAGCACGAAGCAATCCAAAAAGGAGTCATCGACTTCAACGGTAAAAAGCCAATTAACCCAAGTGGTGGGCTAATCGGTGTTGGTCACCCTGTAGGAGCAAGTGGAGTTCGCATGATGCTTGATCTCTACAAACAAGTAACCGGCACAGCAGGTGATTACCAAGTCAAAGGTGCCAAAAATGGGCTTATGCTCAACATAGGTGGATCGGCTACAACTAACGTTGTGTTCATCGTCGGAAGATAAATCACAAGTAGGGGCAGAATATATTCTGCCCCTACCTACTAACTACATTGTATCTACCAAGACATTACAAACAAGACAAGAAGAAGAGCACAAATTATTCTTTGATAATTTTTATAGTGCTTGGATTACTTTTAATAACTAGCGTAGTTGTTAAATGGAAAAGCATTGTCTCTTATTTTTCTGGAAATAGTATTCAAAAGATTTCCAAGTTAGAAGAAAAAATAAATGAGAGTCTTGCTAAAAAAACTTTTCCCAAAAACCTAATCGGTGAATATAAGGCTGCTACAAATCTTTACTTCGAAACCGCGCCGATTGATTCAACAGCCAATTATCTAATAGCTAAAACGTATTACTATCAAGTCTTAGATCGAATTCAATTCGATATGACTGAAATTATTGAACTGACTTCTTTTGAACGAAAAAAATCTTACATAGAATACTTTCATGCTGAGGAAGATTTGGAATCTATGTATAGAATAGCCTTACGGGCTAATTCTTTTAATCCCAAGTTCAATGAATCAGAATCAAACAAGCTATTAATGTATTTATATGAATTGATTATAAATCGAAAGAAACCAGCCATTTTACTTGGAGAATTATCCTTATTAGATGCAACCAAGCTTAATAAGGAAATGGAAAAGACTTTTGTTTGGATGCAAATTATTAGCTCTACCCTTTCCGGGAATATCGACTATTTAGAAAGTTCTCTGGCAAGCAATGAAAATCTAGGCGAGAAAAAAATTGATATTCAACCTAGAAATATTTCCTATTTAAAAGGAATTACTTATTATCATAATGGTGATTATGTTAAGTCTTTGAATTTCTTACGCGAATCCAAATTGGGATACGATTTAATAACAATCGAAGCCACAAAGTTTGAAGCAATGATTTTCTTTCAGCAAAATTTACATGAAAAAGCAGTCTCTCTACTTGAAACGATTTATGGAGAAACTGGCTCTCAGGATAAAAAGATTATTCGTTTATTAAAACAAATAATTGAAAGTAAGCCGGGTTTAAAAACAAAATTAAAACTTGAAGATTAAACCGTAATTTGTTCTAGTTGTCCAAAAGACGTTATGGCACATAATGTGGGGGCTCTGAGGCACATAGGGTCTTGACTGCTAAGATATGGATGATAGACTTTGATTCAAGCGGAAATCCTATCTATAAACTCAATTCGGCAAATATGATTGTTAAGCTCTAAGGATTCGCGTTATCTGTAAATTTCTGCTTTTCTTAAAAAAGTATTTGAAAAATTAAAACCATATTATAGTATACGCACATTCTAAACGCCATAGAATGGTCTTACATAAATCAGGCAAAGATTGATTTTCTTGAATGATTTTTTATATTTTTTGGGAGGAGCCTTTGAAATACTTATTATCGCCGGAAAACGCTATCGATACTTTCATCAAATCCAAGAAAGAAAACAAACAAGTTCCAGACAATGTTCTGGAGTCCTTACGTAACTATAAAAAATGGGGACAAAATTCCTTAACAGGGTTGCTAAACGCATCCGCCTATTTCCCTGAAATATTGATTGAAGAGAAAATGGAAGAAAGCATTTACAAACTTCTTTCTCAATTTAAAAAGCTGGAAGTTCATAAATAATCTTGATAGACACGATTTCTTATAAAGTAATTTACCAAGAGGCAAATCCTTATGGATCGTTGACTGCCTATTTAGAGGACGATTCAAGGACTGTTTATCTTTATCTTCAGTCAGAGCAAAATCCGGAATGGAAGATTAGAGCCTTATGGATTCGCAATCGAGTAGCTGCACCAGATAAACGAGATCAGGCTGATTTCACTAATGGATTAGCTCCGATATTACTTGCAAATGAAGTTTCATCGGATGTAGATATATCGGAGATTAAGGCAGAAGACGTTCATTTTATTTGGACAGAAGAAGGGGATGGAGTCGCTGTATTCATTAAAGAAGAGCTACATGCATTTCTTCCTTCTTGGTCTGGAATAAAAGGTCTTGCTGGCTACTCGAAGTTTGCCCGTGTTGAGACTATCACTGCTCATCCGCTCGGTGATTCTAATCACGGAGTAATTGCGGAGATTGTAGAACGTTCCCGTAAGTTCTGGGAGTTTAGAGCAGAGAAAGATTCATCGAAAAGAATTCAATCTTCTCGTCTTGACTTTCTCGAAAGCAAATTCGGACAGCATACTAAGTATTGGTCTGCCGATGGCGGCAAATTCCCGTATGTCGGCATTGCAAAGTTTGAATCACCAATTTTCCCTGAAGTTATTCTTTATTCTACAGTTGGACTCAGTGCTCAGAATATGCCAACGGTGGATTTATTTCATAAGGATTATCTCGATTATGCGCGAGTTGAACTTGTAATCGCTGTTCGTTATTTGCCGGGAGACAAATCTGAAACATGGGTGCCTCATTTTCTAGGTGAGCTTGTTAAATTTCCATGGAATATGACTAAGTGGTTAGGGGCAGGACATACAATTTCTATGAATCGCCGTGATCCAGATGCTTTGCATTTGAATTTTACATCTGCCATTTTATTGAAAGATCTTTCTTCTGTAGATAATTCAGATTTAAAGTTGGCTACAATTCCTGATTTGAATGGTTTAATTACGGAATCAAATCAACCTGTAAATTTTTTATTTATTCAACCAATCAATGACGAAGAGGCATATTTTATGAGATCAGAAGGCTCCAAAGCCCTGATGAGTTTGATTGCAGAGAAAGGAGTTGGCTGGGTTCACAATTCTGAAAGAGAAGGACTGTTATGAATCTTACAGCCAATCTAAATAGAATAAACTTTGCGGGAAAAGAAAAAATGCTTGCGTTTTCTATGTCAGAAATAGAATCTCCTTCACTTCTTTTAGGTAAGCAAGTTAAATTAGAAATTTCTAATATGTTATAAGGACTATTCAGATTATGAAGAAATATATTTTAAAAGAACAAAAGACATTATCCACCATCTTAGGCAAACTTATCACCAAGGCTGTCAATTCTATCCATGAGGATAAACGCTATATAATTACCAAAGTGACTGCAGAAAAAGATTTGAATAACTCTGTAAATATTATTCTCGAGCCTATGGACGGAGAAGAAATGGGCAAGCCCGATCTTCTAGTTGCAATCATGAAGGAGAATAAAGTCGAAATTCGAATCAAGCAAGAAAATCCATATCGCAATGATTTATACCATGTAATCGAAGTTATTATCGAGCCACTCGAGAGATCGGCTGCACGTGCAACCATTAAAAATATTAAGCTTCTCAATTTACATTATTCCCCACAACTAGATTTGACTTCTGTATTGTCGCTTTACGGAAAGACTTCGATGATTACGCAAACGATTCAAAAGTTTCAGGTAATGCTAGAAACTTCTCTGAATCAATTCGGTTATTTTATTACTAAGGTTCGCGTTGGATTTTACTATGCAGCGGATACTCCTTTATTAAACGCTCTCGCTGATACAAAGAATTCCTATTTTCTCCGTGACGCTTATAAGAAACAATTTTATACAGAAAGAGCTTTCTTTAATCCTGTTACAAAATTCAAACCACAAAATATCGACGCGATTGTGCAAAACCATCTACTCGATAACGTCAAATCAGTATTAATCGTTCCATTCTTCGGAGCGGGTAACGCATTGTTAGGTTATGTAGAGCTTTTAAGTAGTCTACCAAATCTTGGAAATGAATATTTACAAAACGATATTGAATCTCCCCTTGGTATTGGTCAGCTAGTAAACTTTATTGCATCTCGTTGTGAAGATTTTACTTTCGAGTTAGAATTGTCTTATGTGAAAGAATGGAAAATGTTTTCTCCTAAAGAGGATGCAATCGATATTAGCCAGGACGGACGTGGATTAGGACTATTTCTCTCTACTATCAAAGACTACTCATTCTTAGAATCTGGCTGTAAAGTTGCCTTCTCAATTCCAATCAACAAAAAGCATTACCTTTTCTATGCAGGCGTTAAGAATGTAAAAAAATCCAAAGGTGAAGTTCCTGGAACAAGTATGGGTGTTAGAATCTATAGTTGCGATCAACCAGAAGGAATTGGTTTAATGGCATCGTATGCAACACAATTGATTACTAAGAATATTAATTAACTCCTGAATAGAAACTTTGCCTCAGAGTCCAGTCACTGAGGCAAAGACTTTTTTATTATTCGTTCGGCGAACTTGGAAACTGAAATTTCTTCGGGCAATTACCAAATCCATTTTCTCCACCTTTAGTCTTAATGGGGTTACCAGGGTTTTTTCCCCATTCATAAAGAACGAAGACTCCAGATACATTTTTCCCTTTACAGGAAAAACGAACTGCTCCTGAGAGAGAGGGAAGATTTTTTTCGACAGCAGCGTTTACTTCTTCTCTGCCGATAGGTTTATCAGCAAGTGATTCAAATGCTTTAGAAATATCGCGTGCATGTTCAAGAGCCCACTTAAAATAAGCCACAGGTTCAAGAGGAGAGCATACTCCGTGTTTAACCCATTCGTGTCTCTCCAGACATTTCTCTTTTCCTGCCATGTATTCACTTAAAGTCTTCCATTCCTTTGATTCATATAGACCTTTAGGCTCTGGATATTTACAAAACTTTCCGCGTTTTTCACTCTGGGTTTTGCATTCGCTTGGATCGCAGTTTCCTTCCGGAAATCCGCTCGTATAATTAGGCCAGAGTCCGTGTAGTTGAAGGATTGATTTCTTTGGAAATGATTTACAGCTTGGATCGTTCTTAGGATTATTGCAAAATGTTGCCGGCACAGTTAGATCCAGTCGATAGAGTTTTTCTTTTTTAGAATCTATATCACAACTTGGCTCAGCGACAAGTAAACCTAACTGAAATAAAAAAAAGAGTGGTGTGATAAAAATGAATTTCTTTTTCATAGTTTTTTTTGCTCCTTAATGGATAATAAGAATTATTTGTTCGCTTCTTGCAATGCCTGCAGAAATATTTCTGGATCTTGTGCACCGGCAACTCCAATTTGGCGATTGAATACAAAGAACGGAACACCCCGAAGACCTAGGCGCATTCCTTGTTCTACATCTGAATGAACGTTATCCGCTAGATCATCTGACCGAAGCATGGATAAAATCTCGCTCTTATCGAGTCCAATTTCATCTCCTATAGTTGCGAGTGTTTCATGATCTGCAAAGTTTTTGCCTTCAGTGAAATAAGCTTTGAATAGTCTTTCTTCCATAGCATCCCCTAGACCATGCTTCTTTGCAAGTTGAATTAGACGATGTGCATCGAAAGAATTCGCAATCACCGCCTTATCGAAGTTATACTCTAGTCCGACCGACTTAGCCATATTAATCACATTTTCGTGCATCTTTTTAGACCATTCTAATGATTGACCTTTTGCCTCTGCTAGGTAAGTATATATATCCTTGTCCGGCTGAGCTTTAATATTGGGATCGAGTTGATAACTACGCCAAATAATTTCTACTTTGTCTTTATTTGGGAATTTTTCTAGAGCAGCTTCGAATTTTCTCTTTCCAATATAACAAAACGGACACATGATGTCTGACCAAATTTCTACTTGCATGGAATAAGCTTTTTATTACTGATAAATACAGCAAGTTTTTTTTAAGTCTAAATCACCTCTGGCGGGTGAAAGGATGAAATTACGGGCTGGCTGCGGCGGGGCCGGTGGTTTGGGCGCAAAAAAATTTCTAGGATGACAATGTATACTATAACAGGAGAATTTATGAAGCAAAGGATTTTATCTATATTTTTATTTCTGTGCGCCTTACAGGGATTATTCGCCATAGAAATAAAAAGTTTAACGGGGAAGCGTTTGATTTAAAGACCGGCAAACGGCTGTATTACGATCACCATGAAGAGTTTTGGGAAAACGGAAAGCATATTTATTCGATCATTCAATACAAAGACACAAATGGAAAAGTATTTTGCTAAAAAACGAATTGTATTTCAAAAGAGTGCAACCCGCGCAGATTTTAAATTGGAAGACTTTCGGGATGGTTACATTGAAGGAGCCGAGGTAACAGGAAATCAAATTAAATTTGTATATCGAAAAAATGAAAAGGAAGATGTAAAAGAAGCTGTGATTACTGCACCGAATAATGCGGTGTTAGATGGTGGGTTTGATTATTTTGTGCTTGAAAACTGGGATTTTATTTTAGCGGGTAATAAGAAGATTCTGAATCTTTGTGCTCCTTCCCAGCAAGACTGTTTCAAATTTGTTGTATTTAAAACGGGAGAAACAAAAAGAAAAGGATTAGATGTAGTCAATATGAAAGTAGAATTAAACAATCCAATTCTAGCTGCATTTGTAAAACCAATTCTACTTGTGTATGCTAAAGACACAAAAAAGCTTTTACAATATGACGGCATCTCTAATATTAACAATGAAGATGGCAAAAGCCATGTAGTCCGAATTACATACGATAATAACTAGAGGTATTTATGAACTTTAAACGAGAAGCTTTAAACCTAAGTGGCGGCAAAGCAGAATTAATCACAATCCAAACAAACGAACAGAATTCTTTAACAAGACCAACGATGCTTGAACTTGCTAAAATCCTAAAAGAAATCCAGACTGACGATTCTTACAAAGGAGCAATCCTCACTTCTGAGAATCCAAAGTTTTTTTCTAATGGTCTTGATGCAGAAACACTTATCAACACACCTCCTGATGAATTGGTAGATGCAGTTGGCGGCATATGCATATTATTCGGAGAAATGCTTCGCTTCGACAAACCATTAGTAGCCGAAGTAACAGGTCATGCAATGGGTGGTGGTGCTGTGATGACAATGGCATGCGATTATAAGTATATGCTTTCTACTGGTTGTCGCATTTCATTTACTGAAATAGGTTTTGGTTTGCCATTACCCGGTATGTTCGTTTATAAATTACAACAATCCATTCATCTTACCAAACTAAATGAAATTTGTATGGAAGCCGCTGCCTACAAAGGACCGGAAGCAAAAGAAGTTGGAATGATAGATGAAATTGCAGCAACAAAAGAAGACTTACGAAAACTCTCTATAAAAAAACTAGAATCCGTTTTCCGTTTTCCATTATCCGCTGTAAGATACACAAAACAAAATATAAACATGCGAGCACTCGACGATTTCGAAACTCATCTAAGAAATTCCCGCGATTGGCTTTCTATTCCAGCTATTAAAAATAATATGCTCGAAGCAATGAAAGCATTAAAGGAAAAAAGAAGACCAGTGTTTGTATAGAACAGCCGTTTGCCGCAATCTTGAGAAGGCGTGATTTTTTGCATTCATTCTGAGCTTGCAAATGAGAAATCTATCTCGCATACAATAATAGTTTTAAGCAAGGTAGATTTCTCGCTAGGGGGCTGTTCGAGGTGACAGGGAAGTTGAAAAAAAATATTCAACAATAAACCATGTATACCGAAATGTCATAGCACCTTAAAAGATAAACCAAAAGACTTAAATGCCAAAAGGCGGCTAGAGGGGTTAAGATTGCAGAACCTTAATGCCTGTTTTCAAAATACATACACCGCACCGGACACTAAAGCAGAATTACTCATGGACATGAAAACAGAAGCCTTAGCAAACGCTGAGTAAGGTTTTGCAAGTAGTGAGAGAAACTTATAATAACTTTTTCTTTTTCCTCTTAGCATTACCCATCACTTTCCTAGTAAGAACACAATTAAAATATTGGGTCGTAAGTTGATTTTTTGATTGAAAAGTTAGATATAAAGTATACAAAAGGCTTCCTAAACTATCAATCGGATATATACAATGATTATGACCACAGAAAAACATATTTCCATCGGGACGAATCCTGACACATTAAAACCATATAACATTATGCTTGTTGACGATGCAGCGATAGATAGAAGTTTACTCAGAAGGTTCCTGCAATCTGAGAAATTTGATATTTTACATGAATCTGAAACCGGCGATGATTTATTGTATCATCTAGCGCATACTAGTCATATGCCTGATTTAGTTTGTGTTGATTTACATTTACCCGGAAAGAATGGAGTAGAAGTAATTAAAGAGATTAATCAGTTATACCCGACACTAAAAATTTTAGTAGTTTCGGCTTCCGAAGATAAAGGTTTGATTCATTCCCTCTTACAATTAAAGATACATGGATTCTTAAAAAAACCATTCAACCGAAATTCAATCATCGATAAGTTTGGACAAGTGCTAGGACGAGCTGGTATTATTAATGCTTCAGACGCAACAGCTAAAACAATACGTCTTTCTGATCTTGCAATTCCTCCTCTTCCGATGGTCGCTATTAAGGTAATGAGTTTTGATACAGACAATCCGGCAGGCGGCAGCGAAGAGTTAGAAAAAATAATTAGTCCCGATCAAGCGATTACTACGGATATTATGAAGATAGCAAATTCTTCTTATTATGGAAGGTCAGGCAAGATTAATACATTGAGGGATGCGATTACCCTTTTGGGTATGAAGACAGTAAAGAATTTGGTAATGCTTAAATCAAATAAACAATTTACCAAGAATCTTGGTGGTGAAATTTATCAAAAGCAACTTCATGAATTACCGGTATTAACCGCACTGATTGCATTTGATTTAACTAGTCCGCTTGGGTTGAAGCGAATCAGGGAAGAGGTTTTTTTAGCTGGTCTACTTCACAAAATTGGAATGACTATTTTAGCTTTGAATTTTCCAACTCGCTATTCTGAATTATTGGAATTAGCCTCTACTGGAGTGCGAGATTTACTCTTTGTAGAAAAAGAGAATTTTAATACAGACCATATTGAAGCAGGAGCGAGGGTTTTTAAAATGTGGAATATGCCAATCTCATTGCAACAGTCTATAGCACACCAAAACTTTCAACTCAATGCAATGGAAATGATGAGTGATGTAGTCAAGCTGACTAGACTAGCTAATATTCTGGCTTCTAAAATGCTCGGTTTTGTTATTCCTTTGTATGATGCGAACATTGAGCCAGCGATTTACGAATCATATAAATTTACGGATGAGTTAAAAAATTCGTTTCAACAAGAATATTACGATATGATTAAGGATCACCCGTTCTTTGAAATGATGGCTTAGTTACGATTGACTAACAAGCGTCACCCCCACCGAGAAATACAGATTCGATTTTGTCTTTTGTGATTCGAAAGATTTCATAGATGCCTGAGTCGAATCCAATATGATGAAATAGAATAGCTGGAACGCCTGAATTATCTAAATCTAGAATTCCCATAAAGTGAAAGCTACCGCCATAATTTCCTCTTTCTTCTGGTAGTGTTTCAAAATTGGAATGAATTAGTTTGATTTCGTTGTTTTTTAAAATCTCAGCTACAAAAGAGACTGAATGTTTTTCTGTAAATTCTTTCTTAATAGCATATCGAGCTACTAAATAAGATTTGTCTTTAGCCGTAGTAATTTGGATAATCTTTTTTTCGGAAATATTTTCTAGTTCTTTTGCCGACACTTTGTTCTTTTTAAAAACTAAACCTGCTTCCTTGAGAAGATTCGAAGTAAGGTCGGCAGATATTTTTTCTGTGAGTGAATAATTAGACTTAGACTCAGAAATGCCGAGTGTGCCTAGAAATAACTTTTCGTTGGAAGAGGTAAGTTCTTTAGAAGAAGCAGTTCCTGAGATTCCTTTGAATTCCTGACATCCGTATTTAGCAACATTCTCTGCTTTAAAACTTCCTACCTTCTTCGCATTTTGCGATATATCGAATGTTTTCTTGCTTGAAACTGCATAATTGAGAAGATAATTGAAATCGCCCGAACCATCAAAGCCATACCATTTTCCAGAAAAAGAGGCTCCTAGAATTCTCAAAGCGCCTTTTTTTATATTATCTGAAGAGTCACCTGTTCCTACGACTCCGATGAGTTTTGCTTTTTGTATTTCTGTTATAGGGAAATAACCAATAAACTCTTCCGAGGTAAATCCAACTATGCCGCCAGATGTTTTCACTTTCTTCCATCCATAGCTAGCTGGCTCAGTTTCGTCAAGGATAGTCACTGTATCGCCTGCTTTTAGCTTTGCGAGAACATTACCATCTACTGGTTTTTCTCTTACATTCAATACCCCTGATTGAATGAGCACATAACGAGTGTTTGTCTTAGGAAAATCTTCTGCGAAGAGATTCATTGCAAGTATTAGAATTATAAATATTATTTTCATACTAGAGAGATGTGGGGATACAGCAATTCAGTCAATGTTTATTTATGGGGAGTAGCAAAGTGCTTAAAAACATGAAGATTGTCATGGTGAGAATAAAACTAGTGCAACGCACTCGCTTTTTAATATGACGAACCGATTGTCATCATATGTTAAAAAAGAGGTTTTCTTTTTAAGATAGTAAAAAAATAAACTTAACAAGAGAGAGGGGAGGAGAATAAACCGAGTCCGTGTCATTGGTCAGAAAGACCGACGGGAATGCAGGTTCACCAACCCTAAATTAAAACTCTGGACAGTTCAGTAGGCTTCGAGCCTGTATGCGTGATGATAGAGTCTAATTTTTTCTCTCCTGCTAAGCCGTTTTTGGGTAATTTCCGTTATTCAAAAGGACGAAATTTTTTACAAGAAAAATTTTAATAGAGGTGATAACGATGAGATACATTGGGATTGATGTGGCAAAGGATACTTTTGACGTAGCGTTTCCTTCTTCTAATTCAAATTACAAAGTCGTTCAGTTTGTAAATAATGAAGAAGGTGTGAAAAAGTTTATCAAGAAGTTAAAACAAGATGATAGAAGTGTATTAGAGGCAACGGGCTCTTATTCAACACTGCTAACCAAAAGAATCATGGAATCTGGATTTGAGGTTTCTGTTGTTAACCCCTTACAGACAAAATATTTTTCTAAGATGACATTGAGAAGAACGAAGACAGATGCGTCAGACGCGGAGATGATTGCAGAGTATGGCTTGAAGATGTCTCCGGAGCCTGAAAAACCTACTCCAGATTACATTGACGATATGCGTCAACGTAGAGCAGTTCTAAGTCAACTTAAAGAAACTGTAGTTCGATTTAAAATCAATTACATGCAATGAAAGCGAGAGTGCGTCCTGATAAGACTTCAATTAAATTTATCGAGGAAACAATTGCGAATTTGCAAAAGCAGATTGATGAATTAGAAAAAATATGCAAGAGGTAGTAAAAGAAAAAGCAAGTAAGTCTTATGAAAGTTTAGTAAGTATTCCCGGCATAGGAAAGTTATCCGCTATTGAATTAATAGCAATCACTTCGAATTTCGAAAAACTTTACGAATTACAAGCAGTTATCCGCATACGTTGGATTATGCCCTCGTATTTCTGAATCGGGAACAAGTGTAAAGGGAAAAGTTCATTATCTAAAATGGGTATGAGTTCCACGCGGCAACTATTGTATATGTGCTCTATGGCTGCTATCAAATGTAATAAATCGTGTAAGGAAATGTTTAAAAGACTAATAGAGAATGGTAAGCATCGAATGGTTGCCTTAATGGCTGTCGCGAACAAACTAGTAAAGATTGCTTTCACAATCGTAAAAAAAGGCGAACTGTATGATGATAAAAAAGTATGTTTTTCTTGACTTTTTTATCACAGTTCATTCCCGAAATCCTTAATCGGGAATCTCAACAAAAGACCCCCGATAGAAAACGAAACTCAATGTTGCTTCTTGGGGCGCAACATAATGAGGGTGCCATGAATACCCAGGCGGCTTTACGCGAGATATTCTCTGCGCTTTACTAATACTTTAATGCAGCTCTCAGATAATTACGAGTATGCGCTCCGAAGGATTTCATTACAAGGATTAAGAATTCGTCTACTTCTTTCTTTCCGGGAGAATCTACTTTGACTTCTTCGTAACGAACATTGTAATCCATAAATTTAAAAATCTCTTCCCATCCTTCAATACTCTCGTCTAACTGACTTGCCCTTTCATTTGATTCTTTAGACAATACCTTTCGGATATAATCTTGATTAAACTCTCCATAGGACGTATCTCCACTGATGTCAGAGAAGGCGCGTAACATTAGATTATCTGTTTCTTTATTTTTAAAAATACTATAGAACCATTCAAATTGGTAATACTCAATAGCAATATGTCTATCAGCAACTCTTTTGATCATTCCATTCTTTGCTCCATCTAAACCAAATTTTGAAATGATATTAATCAAAAGCATTCTAGGTGCTCCGACTCCTGGAATTAATGTTGTGTGGTAAGGCTGAGTTAAATCTTGCACAAAGTGTAATCCCCATCCGGTAAATCGATAACCCCAATATGGATGACCTGTTTTGAATGCAAATCTAGCAAGAGATAAATATTGATTCATTCGATATTCAGGAAGAGTGCGTTTAATAAATCCACCTGCTGCATATACAATTCCTGCTTCATGATAAAAGCCCATATGAAAAGGTGCTTGTGAGCCATACTCAAATCTTTTGTCGCCAAATGGCTGTTGGCCGAAACCATATATTTTTCCTTGCTCGGTAATGACTCCTTTGCCTGCTTCTACTTCATTGTCTTCATACAATCCAATATCATGTCCATAGTCCGGCTCATCTGCGGCTGTAGCCAAAACAGCAAGGGGACTAACGTTTGCTTTTGGTTTTAAAGCTCTATAGGTCATGCGATTAAAAAAAGAAATATCTTTATATACACTAATTTTCTCAATTGGAAAACTTTCCGCTTTAGAAACATTTGTCCCAGGTAATTCTTGGATATAATAAGCAAGAGGTATGTTTGGATTTAATCTCATCGCCATTAAGAAATTTTTTCTTATATTTTGTTTATCGTTTGGATCAAATAGGATTGAGTCAGGTTTTGGTGGATAATTTTGAATATTCGCACGAGCAAAATCTTCTTGCTCTTTCATTAATACTGCAAGACCTTGGCTTTCCTTTTTGAGGAAGTCTTCAAAAGACTCGACTTGCACTGGCTTAGCATCTTTTACTTCAGGCATATTGGCAAGGGCAGGGTATGTTCCAAGGGTATGGTCTGTCCAAGCAAACAATCCTGTTCCTGATAGAAATATTAGCATAATGGAAATAGTTATCTTTCGGTTATTTTTCATTTTTTATTGTGTTCTCCTACATTTTACTTGTTATTGCAATTCCAAAAAAATGCGTCAATGAAGTTTAGCAGTGTGTAAAAAAAATTAAATAGACATTTCATTTATACTTAGGATAAAAGTAAAACAGCATTGTCCACAGTATAAAAAAGAGTTGATTCGAGTTCACAAAGAACTACTGTTCAATTCTATTCTGTGAAATTGGCTTTTATAGAATAGAATCAATTTGGATACACTCAAAAAGTTGTTTCTATTATGGAAAAAGTTATGAAGATGGTAATAGCTGCCTCAATACATATATAGATTTTTTTTAAAATGAAAATGAATAAATTACTCATAGTCGATGATGATGCAATCATGATAGAAGTTCTAAAGGGAACTCTCGCAAAGCAATATGACATTGTAACTACAACTACATCTAAAGGTGCTTTGGATTTATTCTTATCGGATCCAACACTCGTTGTGATTTTGGATTTGAATATGCCGGAAAAATCCGGAAAGGAAATAATGCTTGAAATATTTGCCGCTGGATATAAGCCCATCGTCATTATCCTCACCGGTGAAACAGATATAAAGACTGTTGTAGAATTATTTAAAATTGGTGTGCATGATTATATTGTTAAGCCTTTCAATTCTTTAGAGTTAACGAACCGAGTAGATAAAGCATTTGAGATAGCTGAGCTTAGAATCATCAATGAAAACATTCAAAAGGAAAGAGAAGTTAGAATAGAGCATCAACTCAATTGGAATCTATTCAAAGAAAATCTAATTAAGAAAGATATTGATAAAACCGATAGCGGGCTAATGGCAAATATTAACAGCAGCTTGATACAAGGTGCAGGTCTTGGAACTCTAGCTCCACTAGTTCAGTTAATTCAAAATTCTTCTAAGCAAGAAGGCAATCACTATATTGTAGAAAAAGAATTAATGGATATGCTTTTTGAGAATACACAATTTTCAAATAAGCTAATTTTTATAATTGGTGACATTGACTATGTGATTAATAATGATTTACCAAAAGAGGCAATGACTATTTCGCAACTCTATACGCTGATTGAAAAGATAGTTGGAAATATGTCTGAATATCAGCAGGTAAGAAAAAATACAATTCGACTGGCGAACAATACGTTTGCGGGCAATACAAAAAAAATAAAAATCAATGAAGAATATTTTAAAAAGGCACTAGAAGAGTTATTATTCAATGCGCTTAAGTTTTCAGAGTCTGAAAGCAAAATTTACATTCTATTTGAAATTGCGAAAGATGCTTTTCATATTTCTATTTTGAACACTCCAGAAAGAGATACCAAGGTGCAAAATGGAATTCCCCGCGAATACCAAAATATTATCTTCGAGCCATTCTTTCGTATTTCTCGTCTTGTATATGAAAAGTATCCTACCCTTGATTTTGGATTGGGACTTTGCTATGTCGAAAAAATTATTCGTAACCACAAAGGTAATATTCGAACTGTAAACTTGAAAAACTCACTTGAAAATACAGGGCGTGTTTTGATTGATTTTAATATTGAACTCCCATTTAACGTAGATTGTTAATTTTTCTAAAAAAATCGCACATAAAGCTCATTTCTTTACCTAGTGTTATTAACTAGAGTAAGGAGAAAAATTATGCATTCAATCCTAGCAAGCTTAGACGAGTCGCTAATAGCAATACTTAAGGAAGAGGGAATAGACATTGGTTTGATTTTACGTTTTGGGCTATTGCATTCCACTAGAGAAGATTTTCTCTATTTTCACTCGGAAAATAAAAAAAATATTCGTTTATTTTTAGAGAGTAGTTACTTTGTCCTATTAAATTCTATTTGCCGTCAGAATCATACTTACTTAAATGAATATGCAGGTGAATTGATAATGGAAAAATTTTTAGAGATAATTTGGCATGAATAAAGATAGTGATTATATACCAATTGACTCAATTTTAGAAATTCAGCACAGCCTCAAGATGGATATGCTAAATAAGAGATATATAGACAAAGACGGCAATCGCTTTGTTGTTCGGTTTGGTAAAGAAAGTCGAAAACTAGAAATCCTCCGCGTTAAGACAAAATCAAATCTCGGAGAGGATCTAACTCACCATGTCTCAAAACAATTCGGTGAAGAAGAGGAAGGGCGAGACTATGAGAAAGACTCCGAAGAAGCTACCCGAAAAGCCAGAGATCAAATCCGAGAAGCAGATAGGGCAGAACTACACCAACAGTTTACTCACAGTGATGCTCATGAGGATATTTTTGGAGACATTGACTTAAATATTGAGAACGTTGTTCCTGTTACTAAGAAGGCATATGAAAATTCCCTTGCCAATCCCGTTTCTCTAGCAGATGAGCGCAGATATATATTTGATCTTCTTAAATGCATCGAGAAAAATAAGGATCGAATCATATCGACTTTGCTCAATGTTCAGAATTCTCGTGTTTTTGATATTACAGGAGATCCCTCTGAAAATAAGAATGTTATCTCAAATTTTAATCGTGATTTTGAATCTGAGATTTTTCGAATTATTGAAGGCTTTCAAAATCGTTTCAAAGAAATTACTGCTTTCCCAAAAGCAACTCATCATTATTCCATGAATTATACTGTAATTCAAAAAGATTTTCTGACTTCTTTAGAGTCAGACAAGCATAGGTTAGATTATATTCTTCGATGGGAAATGCAAGAGCCTTGTCTAATCTTAATAAAAAAGTTTGCCAAAATGGTAACAAATGTTTTAACTGTTCTAAATGCAAAAAGCGAAGAACAAGTAAAATCTTTAAGCTATCAGCAGCAAACTTTATTCAAGGATTCTAAGTCGGCAGCTGTTTATTGTCTGAATGATTTGGACTTCCTTAAAAGAAGTATCGAAAATTGGAAAGAATCTGCCGTATAATATAATACTATGCCTGAGTTATCAAATAAAGAAATCGAAGCCCTATTGCTCAAAGTAAGAAATGAATATCGGACTTATGCTCAAGAGAATCCGAATATTTTCAAGCTGACTCCATTTGAGGAGAGATATACACAAGTGCTCAGATCGCGCGGAAGTTTAGAACTTTTCTTTAAAGATGAGTTATTATTCCTAGAGCAGCTAAAGGCTAAGCATAAAGAAATAAAAGCTAGAAAAGAAGCAAGTCAGAGTCCTACTCTAAACAAAATTATTGAAGAGAACGAAACACGTATTCTAAAATACAATAAAATCGATTTTCATCCTATGGCCAAAAATGAATTGAAGTATTTCTTTGGAGCCATATCAAACTTTGTAGAGACAGACTTACAACTCCTGTATCAAATCTTTCGCGGAACAGCCGAGATCAACAGCATTCACGATTCCATCATTCAACTTGAAAGAATTGGCTTGAATCGCAAAGGGCAATTTCCATTTAGAATCTCAGAGCATGTTAAAATTCTCTCTGGAATTGGCGTCAATCAAGGAAAGATAGAACAAGACAATCAGGCAATTATGAAAGAAGGCTGTCTTGCACTCAAACATATTTCTATGTATCTAGAAGACGCGGCTAAGAATAAAAAAATTAACATGAAGTTAATATTCAAATTTAATGAAAAAGATTATCCAGATCTATTTAAAAAATACAATGGAATCAGTTTTGATACTGGCGCGGAAATGATTATTGTAAATTGCGCAAACATAATCACTGATTTTAGAATGGATTCAATTGTGGGACTAAAAGCAAAATGAAATTATCCATAGTAATTCCCTGTTATAACGAAAAAAATACAATTCAAAATATTCTAGAAGTAGTTCGTAAGGTTCCTATTGAAGACAAAGAAATCATAGTCGTCGATGATTGCTCTAAAGATGGAACAAGACATGTTTTACAAAATGAATTAAAGCACTTAGTGGATCGCTTGATTTTACACGAAGTCAATCAGGGAAAAGGGGCAGCTCTCAGAACTGGATTTCAAGCGGCTAAAGGTGATATTGTGATTGTTCAAGACGCTGATTTAGAATACGATCCATTTGAAATTCCTATTGTCATTGATCCAATTGCACAGGGGAAAGCAGACGTTGTATTCGGCTCTCGATTCTTAGGAGCAGGTCCTCATAGAGTAGTCTACTATTGGCATCGCTTAGGCAATATGGTATTAACCACGCTTTCGAATATGTTTACCAATATCAATCTTACAGATATGGAAACTTGCTACAAAGCTTTCAGACGAGAAATCATTCAATCTATTAAAATCGAAGAGAACCGTTTTGGCTTTGAACCCGAGATTACAGCAAAGCTTTCAAAAATAAAAGAAATTCGTATCTACGAAGTAGGAATTTCTTATTACGGAAGAACGTATGCTGAAGGAAAAAAAATCGGTTGGAAAGACGGCGTTCGCGCGATCTGGTGTATACTGAAATATAATTTGTTTTGAGTTTATTGCCACAGAGGCACGGAGACGCAGAGGGTTTTATGAGTATTATTCGTTTATTAACACATTCACGCTAAAGAGAGAGCTTATATAATTCAGAATTTGGGTTTAGAGAATGAAAAAACCTTAATAACAGATTAAAATTTAATTCTCGAAATAAACTCTCTTAAAAACTCTTTTCCTCTGTGACTCCGTGCCTCTGTGGCAATATTTAATACTGCGACAATAGCCCCAATGTTCTAGCCTTCTTCTCCATTAAGTTAAACAGGTAGTATCCGAGAGCGGCGAATAACAATGAATTAACTGTAAATGCTAGCATATGTAGCTCGGAGAAGTCTAATTCTACGTATTGATTGATTAATATTTTCTGTAAATTGGACATTCCCATTGTGAGTGGAAAATTATCGTATAACGCAGCGAGTAGACTTCCGTTGGTGAGCTTACTTCTATCTTGCCAGAATAGTCCGAGGAAGGCGAAATTTACAATCTGAAAAAAGAAACCGACTCGTTTGAACAAAAGTGTGATTCCAGCAAACATATAAGATACACCGAAGATTCCGATCGCCATAATGAGTAGTGTAAAAAGAATAAAGAAATTATTATTAAAACCAATCTGAAGTCCTGGAATACTGATCTTATATAGAAAAAGTAAAAGATAGAAACTTACGATCTGACGGGGTAATTGTGCTAAGCCCCTCGCGAGTAATACTTCTCCGAGTGAATGACCGGAAATAGAAAGTTGTTCAAGTGTGCCTGTCTGACTTTCATTTTGAATTTGTCCTGACCAACCCATTTGGGTGGATAATACAAATTGCATGAGACAATATCCGATAATCATTTTTTCTCGGTTTAATAGACTCGCGCTACCAATAGTCAATTGAGAAAATCCAAAGAACACAGCAAGCAATATGATATACATAAAAAATAGAAATGAGATTATCTCTAGCGGATAACGCTTTAAATAAATATAATCTCTCTTAACTTCTGCTTTTAGTATGAGTAAAAAATCGTAAATAAATGTAATTATTCTAATCATTGGTTTGATAATACCCTTAAAAAAACTTCTTCTAAATCTTCTTCGATTCTGTGAAATGATATAATGTCTTTCTTTAATTTTTCTAACTCACCTAAGATTTTATACATTCCAAGTTTATTCTTGCAGTCAATTTCTATCTCGGTGTATTCTCTTTGTTCCATCTTGATCTCAGCACTATAGGATTTAACCCAAATCGCTGGAAGTTTAAAATCACCTTTAATCTTTATGCGATAGATATAACTTTTAAAAATGGATTTTAAATCTGCAATACTTCCTTCTCGAACCAGACTTCCTGTGCGGATAATGCCAACACGATCTGCAAGCTCTTCTACTAAATCCATCTGGTGCGTAGTGAGTAATACTGATTTGCCTTCTTTCTTAGCAAGTTGGAAAATCTTTTCCTTTATCTTACGAGAACTCGCTACATCTAATCCTAAAGTTGGCTCATCGAGTAAAAGAATTTGTGGATCTGTAATGAGTGCTACACCAAGAGCTAGTTTTTGTAGCATTCCTCTTGAAAGATGCTGGCTCTGATTCTTTTTCTTTCCTTCAATTTCTAATGCTTCCAATAGAGCAGTGGCTTTTTCCTTTACTTCCGAAGAAGAAATCCCTCTTAGATTTGCAAAGTAGTGTAAATTCTCAAGTGGGTTTAATCGCCAGTAGACGTTACGCGTTCCTTCTAAGACTGCGCTTAGATTTTTATAGACTGTGTTCTTTGTAGTAGGCTCGTCGTTAAAAATAATCTTGCCAGCAGTCGGATTGATTAGACCGGCAATCATTTTAATGATAGTGGATTTCCCCGCTCCATTCGGACCGAGCAGTGCGTAGATTTCTCCTTTCCCGATTTCGAAACTTACGTTCTTTACAGCGTGTAAAGGTGCTTTTTTGGACAGAAGAACGGGCTGATATGTTTTAGAAAGGTTTTCTACTCTTAGAATCATAATTCCTTGTCAGACTCTTTGAAATGCCATTGACTGTAAATCAATAATCCAAACCAGCTTAGCTTACACTAAATAATAAGAAACTGATTACCACCGATGAACAGGCGAAGGCGAAGGTCGCGAATACTTTCAGCGAAGGGGGATGGACACCGATAAAAGATACGATAATTTTTAAATTTAAGCATTTGAAATTGGCTTTAAGTCCGTATCATTTTCTATCGCTCTTTTATCGGTGTCCATCGGTGGTAATCTTTTATTTTCCAATAAAATCCTTCCATTTTATGAGAATTCCGTTGACAGGAAACGGGCTTCGAAAGACAAAGAAAATGGAATTTTGGGAGAGGTGTCAGAGTGGTCTAATGAAGCGGTCTTGAAAACCGTCGTGTGAAAGCACCGTGGGTTCGAATCCTACCCTCTCCGCAAATTTCAAACAGGAGACGTGCCTGAGTGGCCGAAAGGAGCAGTTTGCTAAACTGTCGTACGGGTAACTGTACCCCGGGTTCGAATCCCGGCGTCTCCGATTCTTTTTGGGAACAACAATTCTTTGGAACAAGTCAAGAACAGTCTTACTTCTAATAAATACTTTCAGATGCTTAAGATGTATTCTGAGAAAGTGTATGCATTTCTCATTTCCGAAGAAGGAATGCGTGACTTGGCAATGCTCCCATTATTTTTCAACTGGCTTCCTTTTTTGATTTTTAAATCAGAAGTTCCTTCTATCAAGAAAAGCTCTCTTTACTCCCTGCTTTTTGCTTCTTATTTTTTTATCTGCTTTGCGATTAGTGTAATTTTGAATATGCTTCCCTTTATAGGTCCTGCTCTGGCTAATTTATTTCATTTTGCAGGAATTATTACTTATCTGGGACTTTGTATTTTTTTTATTTACTCCTATCACAGAAATAAAACTCTTGATATGGCAGTCATTGACAAACATTACGATTTCATTGTCACAAAGCTGTTTTAGTAATTATCGCGCTTGTAGCTCAACTGGATAGAGCATCTGACTACGGATCAGAAGGTTAGGGGTTCAAATCCCTTCAAGCGCAAATCTTTTTTTCAACTGATAAGCCTATGGCACTACCCAATTACCCACTCGAAAATCAAATTGAGCGCATTAATATTTTTAGGCTCTCGTATAATTTCATTCTTGCAGTCGTAGTATTCTTTTCGATTTTAGATTTTCTTTTTCTTCGAGAATTTCCTGGTCTTCATCTATTAAATCTTGTAAAAGTATTTATTGTAGGGCTACTTCATCCTTTTCTAAAACCACTGAATATTTCTAAAGCAGAGGATGTGCAGGTAAAAGCATTTCTCGCTGTCCTCATCGGAGTTCCGACCAATGTATTCTTTGCCATTGGGGCTCGTGAGTGGTTGGCGGAACAAAACCTTCCTATCATTAAGGAAAATTACTATTATCTGCTACAGTATTGCGTTTACTTACTGTTAATCTCATCGGCTCTAAGGCTTAAGTTTTTACAATCCTCTATTATCTCAGGTCTTTATGTATTGTTCTATTCCTTTTTACTTCTTCTCCACAAATCTGTATTTACGAGCAATCAAGACATTCAGTATTTCTTATTTCAATGCTCTATAATGGCACTCATCCCAACAGTTGGATTTGGAATGACTCACTATATGGACAAATATATTAAGAACCAGATTCGTCTTATCGACCAAGCAGAGTATTGGAAAAATTATTCAGAAAATCTATTGAAGCAAATTATACCTGCTCCAAGACTCGGACAGCCTGGAATTCTTCCTGTTACCTATTATCTGCAAAATATTTCTCTTCTATACTTCGACATCACAGGCATTGCAAATTATTTTCGTGCAAAGGAAACTCTCATAGGTCTTGACGAATTTCTAAAACAACTCTTTTCGAAGGGAAAAGAATTTTGTCTTGAGAATAATATTGAAGAGCATGAAGAAGATGGTAAGTATTGGTTTTTAGTCTTAGAGCATCCCGCAGGAGCTAATCCTGAGTATGCGGATTCACTTGCCAACTTGGCTCTCTATTTTCAAAAACAATTTCAAGGGATCTGCTCTGTTAATAAACTCAAGCTTGATCTTCGCATGGGTATGGCAAGTGGCAAGTATGTAGACTACGCAACCGATGCACAGAAGATAGATATATTCTATATCAATAAATCATTCGATGACGCAGACGCCATGGAAAAACACGGAGTTAACGGCGAAATACAAGTAACCGCTGCAACCTATGAACTATTAAAAGAAAGATTTCGCTTTGTTAAACGCGGACCAATTGCACTCAATAAAAATAAGGCTGATGCAACTAGCGAATTGTATTTGTTGCAGGATAAGATGTAGGGATTGTTCGCAATGAATCCTATAAAAAAACTTCTAACTTCAAAGTTTCAATTTGGAATAATTCTCGCACTATACACAAATTTTTCCATATTACCACAATCCGAACCAAAAGAAATTCCCAAACAGATAAACCCAAAGAACCAATGGGGTTACATTGTATCATCCTCACTCCAAAAGTTTTCGCCAGAATACTTGGATTCTATTTCTAAATCGTATGAAATACTTTGTATCAATGGATTGGAATTAAATGGGAAGGGGCAACTTCGTTATACCTCTCAATTCACTGATAAAATTTCTAAGTCCGGATTAAAATCTAAAGAAGCAGCAAGAGCAATGATTTATCCAATGATAATTGTATCCTCTATACGAGAAGGAATTGAACTATTAAATAGTGATAAATCAAAGCGAAAGGCGACCGATCTTATAGTAGATTTTTTACAAGAGCAAGACTTGAAAGGAGTTCATCTGGATATTGAGTATTTGCCACCAGAGTATGATTTAAAACTAGTAGATTTTCTAAATGAATTGAGAACTGCGCTCTCAGAGAAGAAAATGAAACTTACCTTTGCAGTCTTTCCGCAGATTGATTTTCCGGCAAATACGAGTAAGCTACACAATATTGAAAAACTTGCTTCTGCTGTAGATGAAATTGTTTTAATGAGTTATGATTATCACAATAAAAAAACAGAAGCCGGATGTGTTACATCTCTTGAATGGACAAGGAAGAATCTAGTTCATCTCCTAAAATATTTTAAGCCAGAGCAGATTTGGCTTGGGATGCCGTCTTATGGATATGAGTGGGTTCTTGATTCTAAGAAAGTAAATATTATTTCTTCACGCGATGGACAAATCTATGAGAAAAAATGGGAAGGGAAAAGAGAATCTTCTGGATGCATAAAAATACTCAGAGATGAAAAGAAAAAGTTGAGTATGATTTTTCTAGCCGACCAAGAAACGAGAAACAAAATGAAAGACGTCGCAGAAGATTTAAAAATCCGAGGCACCGCAATCTGGCGTCTCGGACTGGAAGAAAAAGAAGACTGATTGTCTTGCCACAGAGGCACGGAGGCACAGAAAGTTTTATGAGTGTTATTCGTTTATTAACTTAAATCAAATTAAAGAGAGCTTAAAAAAGTTTGAGCGTTTGGATTTTACTATATAAAAAAACAAAAACCTGAATACCGTCATAAACTTTAGATATTGAAATAAACTCTCCTGAAACCTCTTTCCCTCTGTGTCTCCGTGCCTCTGTGGCAAATCTTCATTACCCCATATCTAGATCAGGGGAGAGTTCGAAGTTTGAATTTACACTTTGCACATCGTCATGGGATTCGAACATGTCTAACATCTTCATTACCTTCTCGGCAACGGCTTGATCGGTTACTTCGACGGTTACAGACGGAACGAATTTTACTTCTGACTCAATTGCTTGTAGACCTTTTGTGTTAATTGCTTCTTGGATTTTTTCGTAAGCTTCGGGATGAGCAGTAATTTGAAATACATCATCATGAAGAGCAACATCGTCAGCACCTGCATCTACCACTAAGTCAACTAACGCATCTTCGGAAATTTGATCAGCGGATACTACGATGATAGCCTTCTTTTCGAATAAGCGACTAACGCTTCCTGGATTCGCGAGAGAGCCCCCGAACTTAGTTAAAATGTTTTTTATTTCAGGAGTAGTTCTCGACTTTTTATCTGTCGTGACGGATACCATGATGGCAATTCCACCGGGAGCATAACATTCATAAAGACAATCTTCGTAGGTTACGCCTTCTAATTCGCCTGCTCCTTTTTTAATTGCGCGCTCAATATTGTCTTTGGGCATATTGGCTGATTTTGCTTTTAGGACGGCTACTCTAAGTCTTGGATTTGCTTCTGGATCAGATCCACCCATTCTGGCTGCAACTGTGATTTCTTTGGCGTATCTTGTAAAGATGGCACCTCGTTTGGAATCAATGATTTCTTTTTTTCTTTTGATGGTTGCCCATTTCGAATGTCCTGACATGTTAAATCCTCTCTAAAACTTATTCTACATACATCGTTTTTTGTGGTTAGGATTTTTGAAAATGTTTTTTTTATTTTGGATTGTATTCCATCAGCACAAAAGTCAAATCATCGTCTAAGAATTCCAATCCCCTGAATACTCTACTACGGATTGGAAAATTTTTTCTACGACAATATTTATATCTACTTGGTTTAGTTCTCGTAGCATCTTAATCATTCTTTCTTCGGAAAATAATTCGTATGAGTTCTGTCCATGTGCCTCGATAATTCCATCTGTATAAATGACAATGCGATCTCCAGCGGCTAATCTATATTCTACTTCTTCTGCTTCTGGCTTCTTTAATGCCATGATAATTTTCCCATTCGATTTTAAACGGATTACTTTTCCAGCTTTAGTAATAATCATTACAGGAAAATGTCCAGCTCTGGCTGTTCTCAATTTTCCATTGCTGAGGTTAATATGCATTAGGCTTGCTGTTATAAAATGCTTTCCTAACTTATCAAATATGGATTCGTAGATAAAATGAAAAGACTCTGTGAGTTTGTGTAAATGCTCATACCAATAAGTAAGGGACATCTTTACCATTGCGGCTAACAGTGCAGCAGGCACACCATGCCCTGATACATCACATAGGAAAAATCCAAATGTATCTTTTGCTTTGCTATAGCGTAGATCAAAAAAGTCTCCACCTAGTTTCATCATAGGTTGGTATTTTATCGCAATTTTTAATTTATCAATATCAGGAATGTTGGCAGGAAGAAGAGAGTCTTGGATTCTACCTGCCATTTCAATTTGTTTTTCTAATTGTCTTTTTTGTTTATCAATAATAACAGTTCTTTCGATGACTTTTTTCTCGAGTTCTTGATTTGCAATGTCTTTCATTCGCTCTATAGTCTTTAGATTTTCAACGAGGGAAGATTGTGCATTCGACCTCTCGCGCATAATGGTCACAGCTAGATAAGCGATGATTGTTGCAACGGCTATGTATATATCTAAAAGTATCAAAGAATTATTCAAAGAAATCTTACCGTCGAGGTAAACGGCAAACGGTCCAATTCCTTTTACTGTTTTATAGACTGCTATTCCAGATAAAAATGTGATTACTACAGTTGCTGCATATTTTTTAAATCGTAAGCTTGCCCAAGCAATAAATGGAAATGGTAAATACCAAGAGGAACTTCTTCTCGAAAGGCAAGTAAGGTCGATGCTATCATAAAAAACAGAGAACCAGTAGTTCTACATATCTGCTGAAAGAAATCTCATGTCGAAGTTTTGACCATGTTAGTATAAAGGGGGCAACAATGATAAACCCTTGCATTTCTCCTGCACCCCAGGTTAACAAAACATTCCAGTAAACTGTCTCTGGAACAAAATTAAAAATACGTAGAGAGTTACTCCTATGAATGCGCTGACAAAGGAACCGGGGATTATGCAGAAAAATAGAAAACTGAATCAAGTTGGAAATGGAATCAAAATTCTATCTGATTTAACGAAAAGGTTTAACAAATAATTGATAATTACTCCCAAGTGTATTTCCAAATCCAATTAAGATTGCTGTCGGGATGTGCGGATTATTCATATAATTCGCTAGTGTTTGCACCAATAAGAATACCTGGAATTGCATTTCTCCCCATTAAAACAATCGTAGCAAAAGCTACGCCTTCTGGAGGCCAGACAGGAGATACTTGTGAATTTAAGAAGGCAAGAAAGAATCCAAGTTTTGCGGCTAATATATAACCAATTGCAATGAGTATTGTTTTTGAAATTAGGAAAAATGCAGCTCTCATTTGGAAGCTGTATAATAGTAGGCAGGCTTCTTTTGTCGAGTGAAAAAAATAAATTACTTATAAATCCAACTTATGCTAGACTTCTTAAAGTTTGATTTTGACACAATGCTAAGTAGTCTCAATACAGGGTTGAGAAATTATTTTTGGCGTTCGGTATAAACAAAGAAACTCAGTCTTTTCTTAGGCGTGTCCCACGTAATAAGTAAACCAGGTATAAAGCCCTAAGGGGAATATTTTCATCTACCGATAAATAGACAAAAGGATATAACTCCATTTTTGGGGAGAAAGGAACTGAATGAAAAACTATTCTGAAATATACAATGACTTTAAATTAAAATTTTGGCTTTATACAGAAGGATTTGGGTTTCTAATCACTGTTCCAATTATTTTGTTTTTCATTTTCTTTTTGGGAGAGTTTTCTACTGAATCCTTCTTTCTTATTTTGAAGATAACATGCTTCACGATTCCTGCTTGCTTTACATATATTTTTACAGAACAAACGATTGTTAAAGCCGTTTGATCTTTACTTTTGAAGAATTATCATTGGGCAATGAAGTAAAGCCAGAAACATATCGAGAAGCATTTTATCGCTATTCGAATCTTCCTTCTTCATTCTATTCCACCTGTCGTTGCCTATATTTGTGCAACGTTTCTGTGTTTTAATCGGTCTATTCTTTCAGCCTGAAGTTGCGATTACTCAGTATTATATAACTTAGTAGGATCCATCGTATTAATTTCTTTGCTTTGTTTATTTGTATATTTTAACATGACCGAAAAACTCTTAGTTGAACTAGCTGCGTTTGGTGTTTTCTAAACCAATTGCAAAAGAGAGAATGCACAAAAAACCTCGTGAATGTTTTTTCCGGGAACGTAATCATGATTATCTGCATATTTTCTCTATTCATAAATCTACTTGTCTACAATATGAATTATCGCTCCTTGAAGGAATCAATGATTTCGCGAATGAAGGCAGCGAATCAGAGTAATATATTTATTATAGATGAATTTTTATTATCGAGAAAGGAAGAGATTTTACAATTTACAAAAACTCCCGAAGTCATAGAAGCAGTGAAGCAAAAAAATACAGCTTGGTTAAATGGTCGATTATCAAGTCTTTATTCTAATGGAAATAATTTCTATGAGAATACTTTCATTACCTCTGTAGATAGTAATCCTACAATTCTATATTCTGGATTACCCGGAGGTGCAAGCATTGGTCTTGAAATGAAAAAAGAGCAACGCTCAAATGTAAATATGGAAAAATCCTTAAAGGGAGAATTTTATATTAGCGCAGCATTTCCTTCCCCTGTTACTAAAGACGCAGTATTGCTAGTAACCGCTCCTATTCTAGATGGAAGCAAAGTAATTGGAGTAGCTGGTTTTCCAATTGCAATTTTGAAATTTACAAACAGTTTTTAAATAAAGTTCCAATCGGAAAAACAGGTTATTCTTTTTCATTGGATAAGAATGCAGTATTTATAAATCATCCAGATTCTAAGCTTTTATTGACGTCTTTAAAAATCTTTCATTCAGTGAAAAAATCTTACAGGCAAACAACGATGAGCTTATCTCCTATCATTATATGGATGCGAATAAAGTTTTAATGAAAGAAGTTTCTTCTAATTCAAGTGGAATTGTATCTTTAACAACAATTGATTTGAATGATTTGGAATTGCCAGCTCTCCAAACATCACTTTATATTGCGGGTTTAATAATATTATGTGCAATTTGTTCAGGGATTATTATATATTTGATTTTTGCAAAGAAACTAAGTTATTTAGTTAAAAATTCAGAAGTAGTTGAAGCCATGTCTAAAGGAATTTTAAGCCAGAAAACGAATTCATATAGTTTAGATGAAATAGGGCTTATCTCTGTTAGCCTGAAATCTTTTATTGAAAGTCTACAAAAATTATCAAAGAGAGTCAGAACACATCAAAAGATATGGCAGTCTCTGCGGTGAATATGAGTAGATCGATAGGAAGTATCTCAGAGAACAGTCAAGCGGAAGCCTCTACGGCAGAGCAAATCTCTGCTTCTATTGAAGAGATTACATCGAGCGCTGAAAATGTTACACAGAAAGCAGTTAGTCAATCCAATGCGGTGAATCATTTATTTAATAAGATGAATGAACTTTCTGGTTTGATTCAAAGCATGAATCTCAGGGTAACTAACGCTTCCAAAAAAATTAACTCGATTACAAAAGATGCAGACATTGGAAAAGCATCGTTGCATAATATGAATGTAAGTATTCAAAATATTAGCAAAAGCTCAAAGCAAATAACAAGCGTGATGGAAATTATAAATGGAATATCCAGACAGATAAACTTACTCGCATTAAACGCTGCCATTGAAGCCGCGAGAGCTGGTGAAGCAGGAAAAGGGATTTGCAGTAGTAGCAGATGAGGTAGCAACTCTTGCTTCAAAAACAAGTAATAGTATTAGTAATATAAATTCCATCATTAAGCAAAACGACGAAGAAATTGAAAAGGGCAGTGTGACCATTAGTAATACTGTCAATCTAATCGGACAAATCATAGAAGCTGTCAATACAATAGATGTAACAATCCGTGATTTAAAAAACCAAATGAACGCAGAAGTAGAAATAAATTCCGTTGTTAATTCAGAAGCCGGAAAATGAAATTAGGCGCAGAGGCAATTCAAATGGCTATGGAAGAACAAAAGTTAGCGTTAAACGAAATAGCTCATGCTATTTTCAGTGTTAGCGGAATCATTCAATCGAATGCATCTAGTATGAGTGATTTGAATTCCAATTCAGAAGCAATAGCAAAGATGGCTAATAATTTAAAAGAGCAAATGGATTATTTTAAGGTGTAGATCTATGTGGATATTTATTATCACCCGCCCTTTAATAAGCTAAGCAACTCATCAGCGGAAATCTTTCCGCTCATGTCGGTTTCTTCTAAGAGGCTATCTGCTAGGTCACGTTTGTGTTTATGAAGGTTTACAATTTTTTCTTCGATGGTATCTTTGGCTACTAGCCTGTAAACCGTTACCGGTCTTTTCTGACCTATGCGATATGCTCTGTCTGATGCCTGGTCTTCTACGGCAGGATTCCACCATGGATCCATGTGGATAACATAATCAGCCGCAGTGAGGTTAAGTCCTGTTCCACCTGCTTTGAGACTAATCAAGAAAACCTCTCCTTCTCCTCTTTGGAATGCATCTACTCTGAGCTTGCGATCTTTCATAGCAGTGCTTCCATCTAAGTATTGAAAGGATATTTTCTTTTCTTCTAGGTATTTTCTGATTAAACTGAGATGGTCTACAAATTGACTGAATACAAGTGCTTTGTGTTTATTTTCTAAGAGCTCTTCTAGGATTTCTATGAATGCCTCGAATTTTGAACTAGGCAAATCCATCTTAGCCTCTACGAGCTTAGTATTACAACAAGCGCGTCTGAGTTTCATAATTTCAGCTAGAATTTGTAAATGTTTTTGTCCGGCAGGCATTTCTTTACTTGTAAGTTTTTTTATGGCGTTCAGTCGGAGTGCCTCATAGAAAGATCTTTCTTTATCACTTAATTCTACTTGGAGGGTAATGTCTGTTTTCTCCGGCAATTCATCCAATACTTGATTCTTGAGTCGGCGTAGAATGAAGGGCTGGATTAATTTCTTAAGCTGATTGCGGGCAGCCTTGTCTTTGTATCTTTCAATCGGTATCGCATAACGCTCGTTAAATTTTTCCATTGAGCCCAATAGACTTGGATTTAGAAATCGAAATAAATTCCACAATTCACCGAGATGATTTTCAATCGGAGTTCCTGTTGTAAGTAGGCGAAATCCAGCCTTTAAACTCATCACTGCTTGCGATCGTTTCGTTGACATATTCTTAATAGCTTGTGCTTCATCTAAAATGACCACTTGCCAATCTACAGATTTAAAAGTCTCAGCAACATCTTCTTGTTGGATCATTCCATAACTACAGACTATAAGATCGAACGGCTTCAAGCTTTCAATTATCTCGCTTCGATTTTTTCCGCCATATTGAATTGAATTGAGTGTTGGTGCAAAGCGCAAACTCTCTGTATGCCAGTTCATGCAAACAGAACTAGGAGCGATTACTAGGCTTGGTCCTTTTGCAGCGCGAGTTAGTAAAATAGCGAGAGACTGAATTGTTTTACCGAGTCCCATATCATCAGCAAGACAAGCACCAACACCCCAGTGAGAAAGTCGGGCTAACCACTCGTAACCTTCTGTTTGATAATCTCTTAACGTTGCTTGCAATGTATTGGGAAGTTCTGGCTTAAAATCCTTTATCTCTTTAAGTCTTTCCAGTTGCGCCTTCCATGCCTTATCCGCTTTAAGGCTCGCAACTTGGGAGGCGAAGTCTTCCATGAGCGGTGCGATCAAAGGAGAAAAACGAAGTCCTTCTTTGGTGGATTCAGAGAAGGCTCTTAATTCATCTAGTTGTTTTCTAAAAGTAGCGGTTAACGCAAGGAAACTCCCATCGTTCATTTTAATAAATCGACCCGGACTTTGTTCAAGTAATTCCAGAAGAACTTGCATCTCTATAATTTCTTTATTTCCCAAGTCGAGAGTTCCGTTCACAGAAAACCAATCATTGTCTTTTTTGATTCCCATATGAAATTTAGAAATATCAGCCTGTTTTTTGATTCTAAATCTTTCTCCCTCAGGCCATTCAATGATTGCAGTTTCGCCTATCGTTTGTATTTCAGATAATACTTCCAAGCAGGTTTCTGGAGTTTCTAAAATCCATTCATATTCAGAGGCTAAATTGGTAGATTGAAGTGTAGGGCATAATCGTAATAATTCGCTAAATCTCATTTCCTCTTCTAGTAAATTTCTAGTTGTGCTAAGTTTTTTTCCTTCTATGTCTGCGATTAGATTCTTGCCACCCTTGCCAGGTTTGTAATAGGGACCTTTTCCTGCAAAGGGTCGGCAAAATCCTGTTACCCGTAAACCTGCATCGTAAGGTAATAGGTGAAGATAGGGAGTCGAAATTGAATCTACTTTTTCTGTCTGAGTTTCTGCCCCGCCTATATCGGATTGAATTAGGATAGAGCTAGATAGATTTGTAATCGCTTTTAGAACTTGTTCTTTTGCTGTTTTGGGAATCTTTACATTTAACCCACTTAAGATTTTTGCAATTTGACGATGCTCGTTGGAAAATACAATCAGCTTTAAGCGAGAGGGTGTTTCTAATTGCAAAGTAAACTTTTCATCTTCCTCGATTTCTTTTGGATGAAGTAGTAGTTTAATTGTATTATCCGCTTCATTCTCTTCGACGGTTAATTCTGGTTCTCCTCTCTCTAAATCAAAGCGTGTCTTTAAATCTGTCCAGAATAAATAGGGGTGTCCGACAAGCTCTAAGAGAACATTAGCATCTAGAGAGTAGTCAAGTCCTCCATAATAGTTTTGAGAATAGGCTCTAATATAACTCGTAGCTCTAATGTCTTGCTCTAATAGGAAAGGAATTTTACTAGAATCGGTTTTTAGTCTTTTTAAGGATACGGGCTTTCCTGCCGACCATCCAGTTTTTTCAGAATAACTTTGCTCTATTGGTTGAATTCCTAATACAGTATTTCGTTTCTTATCATAGCCTATATTCCAGGCAATTCGCTTTTTGTCCGGCTGATTTGTATTAACCGTTGCTGTTTTTGATTTGAGGGAACTAAGAGCATTTAGAATGATATGCCAATCTTCTTTCTTTTCAATTGTATCTGATATAAAAAAACTACCCAACTCTTTTTTTAATTCTAATGCTTCTTTCGATTCTATCTTTTCAATCTTAGCAATTAGATCGAGCAATTGCATTTCCATCCATTTATAATTGGATTTTTTTACATTGTTTAATGACTTTTTTAAGTAAGGTAAGCTTTTATGAGAAGTGCTAGGATTTGTCCAATACAAAACAATGCCAAAAACAAATACATTCCAAAAGTCTTCACTCGATGGAGGAAGATAGCCAATATTAATTTTATTTACGTCTCTTTCTAAGCCTGAGGCAAATAGGCATAATCCATAAAGGGATTGAAATGGAAATCGAAATGGATGATTTATTTCTTTTGCAATCCTTGCTGAATAGTTCATTGCAGTTTGGTAGTTATCTGATTCCCCGGTTTTAAGGAGAACAAAGAAGTAGACTACACATAGATAAGATTCTAGAAGATAATTCTTCTTATTTGTTGTTCTCTTTCGATTCACGATGCCAGATTCAAAGAATGGAATCGCCTCGTCTGCTTTATTCTTAATAAAGTATTTTATTCCATCATTGAAGGGGTTTGCATTTTCATGGATTTTCTGAGTTAATTTATAAATTTCATCTCTTTCTTGCAATCTCCCTTGAAACATTAAATCTTCACAAACTAAATCTGGGATTATTCCTGTTATCCTCTTATCTTGATTCTTGCAGAGTTGAATAGCAAACTCGATTGCTTCTGGATTTGGAATTCCATTTTCTATAGATAAGGAAATGATAGTTCCATAAAACATTTCGAAATAATCTGAAGGGAATTCAAACGTTTGCATGAATTCTGGATCGTAGGGATTATTCAAAGAGGATAATACTTTGAAAATGTAATGATCAGAATCTCTCAGGGAATAGTAATTTCTCTTAGAAGATTTAATTCTTTCAAATTCGCCGAATATATTTTTCTCTCCTCGATAGAGTCCGATTCTACCGAGGACAAATATATCGTTATTTTCCATTCGATAGCTTTCTTCGGCGGCGAATTCAATGGTTCTAGCGGCTACTAAGAATGTGCCTTCTTTTATGGATTCACGAGTTATGATTTCGACGATTTCTGGATTGCATCTGTAAGCTTTTCCTTCAGGAAGAGTAAGCAATGTTAGCCGCTTTAATTCTTGTAAATGATGTTTTAATGTGTCAAGCTTGATTGTCCCATAGCGGAATGCTTTGAAGGGGGGACTGTTTACCAAAGCAAATATTTTTGTTTGGTTTACTTCAAAGTAAGCCAATGAAAATAGAACTAGAACCTGTTTGCTGAATTCAGGGAGTTTTCGATACTCCTCTAATAATTTCTTCTGGCTGTTTGTGAGGCTCATAGCTTTCTTTATTCTTATTAGAAAAAGAAAACTAATTAGTCAATTCGAAAAGATTTATTTTAATGAATGTAACCTAACGCGTAGGTAACGCATATATGCGTTACCTACGCGTTAGGTTACATTCAATGACCATCTATTTTCTCAAATCCAATGTATACGGAAATTCTGGATTTAACTCTTCTGAAAGAATATTCAAAGTATTTGGAGTATGTCCGAAGGGGGTAAAGCGTGTAAACCTCCTAGACTCTGCCTCATTTGAGTTTACTGGGAATGTAGTGTAGCCGCGACCACCCGGATGAGCCACAAAGTAAGTGCATCCACCAACAGCGCGGTTATTCCAAGTATCCACAACATCAAATACGATAGGTGCATGAATTGGAATTGTAGGATGTAAAGCAGATGGAGGCTGCCAAGCTCTATATCTGACTCCTCCCACAAACTCACCATTAACCCCTGTAGGTTGAATTGGAACAGGTCTACCGTTACATGTGATTATATGCCGTTTGCCGGTCATACCGAATACTCGCACTTGCACTCTTTCGAGAGACGAATCTACATAACGTGCAGTTCCACCTTGAATTCCTTCTTCTCCTAGGACTAACCAAGGCTCTATTGCCATTCTGATTTCTAATTTAATATCTCCTGATTGAACAGTTCCAAAAATAGGAAATCTAAAATCTAAAAATACTTTATACCAATTTGGATCAAACTCATAGCCTGTATCATTCAAATCTAAAATCACTTCTTTGAAATCTTCCCAAATAAAATGAGGTAATAAATACTTATCATGTAAAATCGTTCCATGTCGGAGAAGTGGTCTCTTGTATGGTTCATTCCAAAATTTCGAAACGAGTGAGCGAATAAGGAGCATTTGCGCTAGACTCATTCTTGTATGAGGTGGCATTTCAAATGCACGCATTTCTAAAATTCCAAGTCGCCCTGAGCTAGAATCAGGGGAGTAGAGTTTGTCAATGCAAAACTCCGCCCTATGCGTGTTACCCGTTAAGTCAGTCAATAAATTTCGAAACAATCTATCCACTAACCAAAGAGGAGTAAATGTATTTCTATCTAATTCTTTGAATGCAATTTCTAATTCGTTGAGACTTTCATGCCTTGCTTCATCTATACGTGGAGCTTGACTGGTAGGACCGACAAAAAGTCCTGAGAATAAATACGATAGACTCGGATGATTGTTCCAATAAGAAAGAAGACTTCTTAGTAAATCTGGTTTTCGTAGTAATGGGCTATCAGAAGGAGTCACTCCACCGAGGGTAATATGATTTCCCCCCCCAGTGCCTGTATGTCTTCCATCTAACATGAATTTTTCTGTGCCGAGTCTTGTGAAGTGTGCTTCTTCGTATAAAATTTCTGTATTTTTAACGAGAGTCTCCCAATCTTCTGTTGGATGAACGTTTACTTCTATTACTCCTGGATCTGGTGTGATTTGGAATCTTTGCAAACGAATATCGTAAGGAGGTAGGTATCCTTCGATTAATACCGGTATGCCGAGCTCCGATGCAGTCAGTTCTACAGAGGAAACTAAATCTAAGTATTCTTCCACATGATAGGTTGGAGGTAAGAATACAAATAGATTTCCATTTCTAGGCTCGACGCAAAGGGCAGTGCGAACCATTTCCCAGCTATCTTCTTTTAAATTGAGATTTCTATTCTCCGCATACTTTTTATAAAGTGCGTCTAACTCGCTGTTAGTCCCGTCAGTTCTTTTTTCATTCTTAATATAGACTTGTTGACGCTTGCTTACTTTATCATAAAAATTTTCCAGTTGTGCAGGTCTCGCAAAGCTAGAAGGCTCCTCTTCATAAAAATAACTTTCTGAATGAGGTAAAGAGCTAAGTGGTAATCTAAATCCCATTGGGGAGTCACCCGGTAATAAATAGAGTCTATCTCTTTTTACATGCCACTTGCCAGAGCGCCAAACACGACTTAGCCAGTCCCATTTAATTGGAAGCACAAAACCAGCCGTAGTTCCAAGTCCTGCTTCTAAAACACGACGTAGAGTTTTTCTTTCTTCCGTATCTTTTAAATTTCTTTTGAATGGATCCACATTTACAGGTAAAGTTCCTTCTTTCCATAGATAATAATAAACGTCTTCAAAGCCGGGTGCGACATGTTCGTCCGTTACCGCCAAATGCGTTGTTAGCCTACGAATAAATATCTCTGCATCTTCGGAAGTGTATTTTCCTTTTACTCTTTCATCTGCAATTAAATTTGGATCATTCCAGATTGCTTTCCCGTCTTTTCTCCAATAACAAGATAATGCCCAACGGGGAAGAGATTCTCCGGGATACCATTTTCCCTGTCCATAATGAAGTAATGGACCTGATGCGAATTTATCTTTTAGTTTATTAAATAATTCTATCGCATAATTCTTCTTAGTCGGTCCAAGAGCATCAGTGTTCCATTCTGCTCCTTCCATGTCGGACACGGATACGAACGTAGGCTCGCCACCCATCGTGAGTCTAACATCATTGTCTTTTAAATCCTTGTCTACTTTTTGACCGAGTGCATAAATTTTATTCCACACTTCTTCTGTATATGGCTTTGTAACTCTTGGCTCTTCCTCTATTCTAGTAACAGACATTTCGAATTGAAGTTCAGCCTCTGCTCCTTTCTCAATTCCACCTGCTATCGGTGCGGCACTAGAAGGATTAGGTGTGCAGGCTAATGGTATATGCCCCTCCCCCGCAAAGAGTCCAGAAGTAGGATCAAGTCCAACCCATCCAGCTCCAGGTAGATACACTTCTGTCCAAGCATGTAAGTCGGTGAAGTCAACGGTAGTTCCAGAAGGTCCATCAATTGCTTTTACATCGGGAACCAGTTGAATGAGGTAACCAGAAGTAAACCGCGCAGCCAGTCCAATGTGACGGAGCATTTGCACGAGTAGCCAGGCACTGTCTCTACAAGATCCTTTCTTTAAAATCAAAGTCTCTTCACTTGTTTGAACTCCCGGCTCCATACGAATGATATAGCCGACTTCCGAATGAACGACTTGATTGATATAAACTAAAAAGTCTACTGTTCTTCTTTTGGTGAGGTCTAGTTTAGAAATTAAACTCTTTAGAAGATTTCCGTCTTCTTTAACTTGCAAATAAGGAAGTAATTCACTTTTTAAATCTTCTGTATATTTGAATGGATATTCATCTGCATATTCTTCTAGAAAAAAATCAAATGGATTGATCACAGTCATCTCAGCAACTAAATCCACTTCTACTGTAAATTTATCTGCTTTCTCCGGAAAGACTAGACGTGCCTGATAATTGCCAAAAGGATCCTGCATCCAGTTGATAAAATGATCCCCTGGCTGAATCTTTAACGAATAGGCATGAATCGGCGTTCTAGCATGAGGCGCTGGTCTTAAACGGACGACCTGCGGGAAAATGGAAATAGGCTTTTTGTATTGATAATGAGTTTTATGATGTAAAGCTACGCGTATTGACATGATTTTTCCTATGATCTGAATCTTTCTATATAAGTATGCAAAATTTGGACTTACTTAGATTAAATTTGGTAAAAAAAGAAAGATTACCACGGATGAACACAGATGGACACGGATAGGATTACTCCTGTCACCTCGAACACGCGAAGGGAAGGACGCTTCCAAGCACAGGTTGGAAAAATCGTGAGAGGTCTATCAACCTTAATACTATAGTTCTAAGCAAAATAGACCTTGCGTCGGCGTTGGCTCGCGTGCAAGCGAAGGGAGGACGGTAAAGCTGTTCGAGGTGACAGCTTAAAACCGAAATTCGTAGTTTACTTCGTAGTAAGTTTCTCGACTGACGCCATTCGCGGTTGGAGCAAAGGCTTGGCGCGGCGAGGCATTAAAATTCCAATCTCCAAAGGCTGCTTTTTTGCCAATGGTTGTATTGGCGTTTGGATTAGCTTTTTCCCATTTATAACCTAAATAGAAAGAATGCATTAGCTGAATTGCATACACAATCGCCAATCCTTGGATTGCATTATTGCCAATGGTGGAAGCGCTAGAATAAGGTCCAAAATTTTGTGCACCAGTATAAGCAGCGATTAAAAATTTCGTTGTGCTATCGACATTAGTAGCAGCTGCAAGAACATAGAATGTTGTAGCAGTTTCCTTTTGATAGTTTTTTTCAGAGGCTTGAAATCCCTGGAAACTACTAGCAGCATAGCCTGCTGCTCCAAGGACTCCTACAAATGCTAACGCTGCATACCATTTGTTTCCTGCTTTCCATTGTCCCCATCCTGGAACGACTGCTGACCTCATAAAAAGCGTATACCTATTTTCAGGGATAACAACTGCCACTTTTTTTCTTTTTTCAGGAGGAAGCTTACTTTCTTCTTCGTCGATGATTTTTTTTAATTCTTTTGCATCTTTTACATCTCTGTAAGAAACTTTTAAAATATCGTTTTTCTGCAATTCAATTGCTTTACCGAGGTCATCGTTCATTCTCAGAACATTAGCATCTTGGAATGTGATTTTACCATGAATTACTTCATGAGTGCGTAGAATTACAGTTTCTGCTAATAAGGAATACTGTCCGAGGAGAACAAATAGAAATAATGTTTTCAACTTAAAGGAGTTTATTTTTATCATAATGAATTAGCCTTTTATCCTAATCTGTAAAACAAAGCGTATTGCAACCTTTATCTATAGAAAGATCATATTTTAACCAATTTGATAAAAATAAAGAAATTTATTTACCATTCCAATTGAATAAATTTCAATTTGACTTTATTTATTGAGAGATTTATTGTAAACAGTTAAGTAAGTTTGTAATATAAGTTAAATTAGGATTGCCCAGCATGAAATATGTATTAATACTTTTTTTCTTTTTGTTCTCCTGTAAAGGTAAGATTGATAATGAATTAAAAGATTCCATTTTAAAAATCTTAGCTGAAAATCAAAAGGTGCACGTGCTTTTACTTGAGAAATCTGAGACTATTCCAGAGAGTAAAGCTCTGTTAATTTCCATAAAAGAAGCAAGGTCACTTGCCAGTAAAAACGAAGACATTCAAAAGCAACTAGATAAAATGGAATCCACGCTAACGAATATAAATTCTAAGGATAAAGAAGCATTTTTTGAATCTCTATCAAGTTTCTCGGAAATATTAACCGACATTTTAAAGGCAAATCAGATTCGAACCGAATACAATAAATTCTATTGTCCTATGGTTGCAAAGTATTGGATCGCCAAAGGGGAAGTAGTGGAAAATCCTTATGCCCCTGAAATGCGAGAATGCGGAGAATTAGTAAAATAAATTAAAGTGTCAACCTCAAATTCTGAACTACAAAACTGCTTTCTAGATACGAATGTATACCAGGTATGTCCTGGTAATTGTCGTTCTGTATTGTCTATCAATTCTGCATGGATGGGTAATTTTAAAAAGTTTTGCATTGCAGGCAATAAACTCAATGGCTTCATGCGGGGTGAAAATACATTTACAGTTGCAGTCAGTGCGTTTCTTCAGGCACAAGCAAAGGTAATTGATGAATTTGCGAACGAAGGTCCCGAAAAATTAGATTTAATTCGCTATTTCTTTGGAATCTGTGAGCCAGAAGAAGTGCAAGATTTAGTCGAGAAGATGAGCAATGAAACTCTCTACCAAATTTTAGAAATTGACTACGATAATTATCTCAAAGTGCGAAAGATGCTCGCAAAAAAGCCAGATGTAAATAACTACTTTGCACTGAAGAGTAGCAGATACTGGAAATTAGTCTCTAATCAAAGAATTTGTAATATGATTGTCTATCTAGTTCGTGAAAAACAACAACATAAACTAGCTTCTCAATTCTTACTTATTCTTCCTCCCGAAGTCATGTCCGACTTTGATAAATACACTGACTTAAGTGAAGATGATGAAAAAAATCTTTATTTAGCCCTGGAGGATAATATCTATAACCTCCCACTCATCTCACCTAAGATTTATGAGCATATGATGAATTTGTTTAAGGATGATATGGAGATATTTTTCATCTTGGATACTATGGGAGAGCTTGTAAAACGACGTGGACAAATAGATGACATCACAGGCTCTTTCATCAAGCACTTTAAAAAGAGCGGACAGAGACTTACAATTCAATGGATTTATTCCGAATTGTATGGTTTAGAATATGAACTTGTTGTTGAAGTTTTAGATCAACTCCGCGAGAAAGAATACATAAGCTCTTCCGAAAAAACAACTCTTCAATCTCTTCTTAAAACCGGCAGTCTAGATTACCTAAAAGAAATGAAAATGGAAATTTTAAACACATAATTAATATGAGTTCGACGGTCACCTCGAACAGCTTCACCGTGAGAGGTCTGTCTTGCTTCCCCCCGATGCGATTTTGCTCCAGCGCCTTCGCATACTATCGTATTATTGTCGGATAGATTTCTCCATCCACCCATTTGCTTAGTCGCAAATCCTGCCGCCAAGCGATGTTCGAAATGACAGATAAGTCTTACATCGGACTCATCTCCCTTATTTCTCAATTGTAAATTCTATGTCGCTGCCCTCGACTTTGCCTTGAAGAGAAGCCTGTTTGCATTCGCCTACCCAGAATTCTTTTGAGTCTGTTTTCTCAATGCGAAAGCCATTTGTGGTTAGCTTAACTGGATATGCTTTTCTCTGGTTGGCATCTCGACTGAATTGTTTTACTTTTATTTCTCGATTGTTGATTCCAAAACGAAAGGTTCCATTATTATGAAAGTCGCCAGCTTTTTTTGCCATCCAGATATAATTTTTTCCATAGGTTAATGCACATTTGCTTCCATCATTGGATTTGATTTCTAATTCGGTTGCATCTGGCTCTGGAGGTGCGGGCGGCTTAATGGGAGTAGGCTCTGGTTCTGAGCTAGATTTTTCAAATGGTTTTAGTAATGGGAGTAACCCCTTTGCATCTCTTGCGCCTGACCATTTTCCGAGAGACTTACCGGTATTATCCAGAACAAAGAACATAGGAATTCCAAAGCTTCCGCTTCCTGTTGGAACTCTTCCGTATTCGTTATCACTTACTTTCCATGGAATGAATTTTTCTCTTAAGACAGCTTGCACTTCTGGTTTTGCAAATGCTTCCTTGTCCATGTAACGACAGGCGCCACACCAACTAGGCTCTGTGATGATTGCATAG
Source organism: Leptospiraceae bacterium (assembly GCA_016708435.1). Lineage (NCBI taxonomy): Bacteria > Pseudomonadati > Spirochaetota > Leptospiria > Leptospirales > Leptospiraceae > Leptospiraceae bacterium. Next base: position 67,960 of record JADJFV010000033.1, read on the forward strand.
ATATTTAAGTTAGATGATTTTGCCTTTGCTGTGGCAGCTTGAAAATTTGCTTCCCAGTTGATTGGATCTGTGGTTCTAAATCCAATTTTCTTTTTGCCCTCTCTAATCTCAATCAGAATTTCTTTGGTAAATGTCTTAGGTGGATAACAAATGCCATTTTCTTTTTCTTCGCAGATTTGGGTTCGAATGCTCAAAGGAACTTTTGTAGTAGAGCCTTCTTTTTTAGTTCCTAGTTCAAATATTTTAAAGGCAAACACACCGTTATCCTTTAAAACCATTTCATCTAATTTCTTAACACCTAGTGGTCTTTTCGTTTCTATTAACTGAAATCCTAAATCAGGAGCAAAACTAAACGTAGTAATAATTCCAATCGCATCTGCATTGGCATGACTCAAATACAGGTAATGCTTCGGCGGCAAATTAGCCTTTACCTCAAAGTCAATCTCTCCCCCTGTCCTAAGAACGATTGGATTTTTAAAACTGAATTCCATTTTGGAATAGGGGTTTTCTTCTGAAAATAAATTAGGTGCAAAGAGTAAAGCTAGAAGTAGAAATAGTTTATGTATCATATTGCCTCGCAAGCGTTTCAGTCATTTGATTCTAAGTTTTCAGTTTTAGTCAATTCATTAATCAGCGTAGCGGCTATTTGAATCACTTTGACGTTAGGGAACCGTATTACATAAGAGCGACCTAAAAGGGACATAGAAGCCACATAGAAGCCGAATTCGGCTTCTATGTCTCTCTTAGATTAGAGTAAGATTGGTTTTAGATAGAAAGGCAATTTAAGAGAGATGCATGAACTGCTTCATCAATTAAATTTCCCTTTACAAGAAGTCCATTCAGCTTTAAATTATCAGAGTGGAAATCGGACAAAAGCCTGATAAACTCAGTCATATCAAACAATCCTTAGAGCTTGGAAGCATCATTGCTTTTTCTGACGATTATATTTCTTCCAATGAGATATTAACAAAATATAGTTTGTTCAGTGAAAAAAGTTTAAGCAAAGATGAATCAACAATCAAGCGAGCTATTAAAACGATTCATTCTTTTTTGAACTTAAAGATATTTGAATCAAAACCATCTTTCGGCTACAGACTGAAAAAAGAATTTAGGGATAATCGTGATTGGATTCTGCCTATTTTTACGCAATACCTTTTCATTTCAGAGTTAGAGTCCTTGAATTATTTCATGGAGCCGGTTTCCTTTCATTTAGATAGCAAATCACTTTATTATTTATACTTGTTCCAATGCGCAAAGAATAATAGAAAGACGATTCATTTTGAATACGTAAAATATTTAGAGAACGAACCAAAAATAAAATCCTTACAGGTTTATGCAATTATACAAAGAGGAAGAAAGCTCTTTGTTATGGGACTTGATACACAAAATGGAGATGTGAGGCATTATATTTTCACGCAGATAACGAAAGTTATAAAAATTGATCTAGAGAGTAATTATGATTTGCCTGACTCTGAATTTATTTCCAATTTTTATTCCGATAGCATCGAAGCGTATGAAGGTGTTCCTTCTCAAAAAGTGGTATTGAAATTAAGCAAGAACTCAGAAACATTTCTAACAAAGGAATACTTCCATAAATCACAAAAATTCTATCGAGACAAGAACGACTGTCTACTTTTGGAAATGTATATAAATAATGCCGAAGAACTATTCTCTCTTGTCTCCCGATTCATGGTGGATATTGAAATCATCGAACCTATTGCTTGGCGAGAAAAATATATAGATAACATAAAAAACGCATTGCTTTTACATCAAAAAATTGGATAAGGGCAGTAACTGCTCTTAACAGAAGTAAAAAGTGTGGTATAATTGGGGAAAGTGAGGAAGATAGAATGGAAAATGATCAAGTAATTATAGAGTCACCGAAATTAAAATGGGAAAAAGACGGCAGAGAAAATATTCCAACGAAAGGGAAACGAAGAGAACTGAAACCGTATCCTTATCAGGGGGAAACATGGAAAAAAATGGACTTTCACTTCTTACAACAAAATAGACAGACAGGAATCATCTGGGTTCCAACTGGTGGCGGAAAAACAGTAATCGCCGTAAAGTGGTTATATGAGAATGTGCTGGCAAAAGGAATGAGAGTTTTATGGATTACACACAGATTGCATTTATTAAAACAAGCAGCGGAAACATTCAATAGTATTTTTGATAATAAGTTTTTACCAGAAGAAAAAAAGGAAGAAGGAATTCATATAGCCCTAGTTGCAGGAACGGCACCTGGGACAAGATGGAAATCTATTGCCGAGCGTGATTCTGTGGTATTTAGCACAATACAAACTGCTTATAGCGATGAAAATATCCCTTCCGTAGAATTGATGCTACAACAATCTCCAAAAGGTTTATATGTAGTCGTAGATGAATGCCACCATGCACAAGCTCCGAGTTATCTAAAAGTATTGCATGTTCTAAAACAGGGGGGAGCAAAAATCATAGGTCTGTCTGCTACTCCTTACTCTATGGATGATAAAAAGACAAATCTACTTTGGAATTTTTTTGATTCACCGGATAAAAATCCTGTATCTAGAGTATATAAGCAATTTCTAATAGAAAATCATTTTTTAGCACACCCAAAAGTAGAAACAATACCAACTAAAATTGAACAAAGAGAAATTACTGGAGATGACCAAAATATTACAAAGAATAAAACAAAAGATTCCGAGTTAAAGCAATATGTTTTAAAGAGATTAGGAAATAATCCTGCTAGAAATAAACTAATTGCTCAAAGATATAAAGATAACCAAGAAGAATATGGAAAAACGATTATCTTCACGCCAGAAACATTAGCAAATAAGAAACTGGTGGAAGAGCTTAAAAAATTAGACGTAGAAGCTGACTATGTAGATACCTATCGTTCTAGTGAAGACAATCAAAAAGTGATGGAAAGATTTAGAACCGATCCAACTCTCAAAGTTTTAGTTAATACAGAAATTTGTTTAGAAGGATATGATGCACCCAAAACAAAAACCGTGATGATAGCCAGACCGACTTTATCTCAGACATTAGTCCAACAAATGGTAGGTCGTGCCATGAGAGGAGAACTGGCTGGCGGAAATAAAGAATGCAATCTTGTTACATTTGTAGATACATGGAAGGATTTTACTCCTCTTGATCCACAATTGGTTGTAAATGAAGAAGATAATGAAGATAGTAAATCTGTAGATGAAATCGTAAAGACAAAGAATGTAGCTGGTGAATTAATCCCTCAATCAATTATTGATGAATGTTACCTGTTATTGCAATCTATTCAGTTAGGAAGTATCCTCGGAACATTTGCAGCAATTCCCTATGGCTGGTATGAATGGGATACACCTGAAAATACAGAAAGAGAGCCTGAAAATTCTGGCACTAGAATGGGAGAAAGATTTTCTGAGAAAAGGCAGATACCTATCTTTGATGTACAAAGTGAAGGATACGACCAGTTAGTAACAGATATTAGAGAAAATAAATTACAAATTCCAAAAGATTTATCTGACGCTTTTGTAGAAAACGTCAGACATACTTACTTTGAAGTATGCCCAGATCCTGTTCCTCAATTATTAGATTTAAAAGACCTACTTACCGCATGGAGAGATGCTGGTGGAGTCGATGGAGTCACAAGAATTACTTTTAAAGAAAGGGAAAAATTTAATACCAAAAATATAGCACTTGAAATTTTGAAGAATGATTTACGCGAATCAGAAAAACAAAAATTAATTGATGATCATTGGTCTGATCCTATTTGCCAAAGATGCTATAAGCTCCGTCTTAAATTTGTAGAAGATATTGATTACCATAAAAATAATTTGGACGAGAAAAATAAAAAAGACAATGACTCAACAAGTCTAAGAGACAAAAAGCAAATTCCTAAAAAGACACTTGAAAAATGGAAAGAAGGAGAAGTAGGATACGAGTTAAGAAAAATATTGAATGATGTGGGTTCAAATAATAAACTATTTCCTTCTGGAATTCCATCTGTAAAAGATGTTTCTTATAACGATAAATTACTAAGTAAAAATGCCTTAGCTCAGTGCAACATGTCTGATGGAAATAAAATTCTTGTGTTGGATAAATTCAATTCACCTTCTGTTCCATTATTAATTTTGGAATTTTTAATGTACCACGAACTTATCCATGCACTCGGCTATTACAAACACGATGGAGCATTTAAAGAAATTGAAAGAAAGTTTATCCCTTCAAAAGAAGCACAAGAAGATGCAAATAAATATTCTGAATGGAAAGGTAGTTTAGGACAACAAAAGATTCTCTGGCAAGCAATTTGTGATCAGTTTTTAGATAATTTTTTGATAGATTATGATATTCAATCAAAAGATGAGCTTAGTAACGGAGAATACTAATGGAAACAATTTTTATTTCAGATGCGAATCTATTGTTAAAACACTTTGAAAAGGAAATCGCAGACTGCAAATCATTTCGATTTGCAGTAGCCTGGGCTTCAACAGCAGGTGGAAGAGGAAAACATTGGCAGTTGATTGATAGCAATCAAGCTAAATTGACTCAAGCAATTGTCGGAATTCAATTTCATCAGACTGAGCCAGAAGCTTTATTTCAATTGCATAAATGGAATAAGCTGAATATTGTTTATGATACAGCAGGCGTGTTTCATCCAAAATTCTATTTATTTGAAAATGAATCTTCCTTCTCATTGATTACAGGAAGTTCCAATTTCACAGCAGGTGGATTTCACAAGAATACGGAAAGCAATGTTCTAATCAAAGGGAACAAAAAAGAATCTATCTTCTCTGAACTTGAAGGATTTTATAGAATGTGCAAAGAAAAGTCACGCATACCTGATAAAATGGATTTAGTGGCTTATCAAAAGGAATATGAAAGGGCTAACTTGCAGTCTGGATACTTAAGCACATACTTTGCTCCAGAAGAAAGACATGAATTAATTACAAAAGCTGGCGACTCATTGCCAGATTATTCTTGGGAAAATATTTTTCAATTCACTTGGGATGAATATGTGCATGGATTGAAATATTTATCTATTACGAAATATTATAATGCTACTTTTTATCGACTCAATGAAGAAGGATGGCGGACTGATACAGTTTACGCAATAGATAGTTATAAGAAAATTATTCTGGAATATAAAACTCTTTCTAATATGCCTGAAGAAGAAAGAAAAGCTTTTTGTGGCACTCTGAGAATTTCTGAAAAATACGGGGATAGTGGCTGGTTAGGCTCAATGACTGGAGCTGGCTATTTTAAACAAATGGTTATCAATGAACCAAAAATTCTGGATGAATTTTTAAACTTAATACCAATAGAAGGTTCAGTTTCAGAGGATTCTCTCAATGAATATTTAAGTGGGATACTATCTATTGAAAATGTTGGTAATGGAATTGCACTTAGGTTACTTTCAGCGAAACGACCTGATTTATTTTTATCTATCAATAAAGCTACAGGAAATGACTTATTTGAAATGACTGGATTAAAAGGATTGAAGAATTCTCAGAAGAAAGAAGAATTTATTGAGGCTTATATTGAATTACATCGAAGAATTTATCGTTCCCCTTGGTTTCAATTTAATCTTCCTACTGACGGGTTAGAATCCAAGATCGCAAAATATAGAGTAGCCCTATTGGATTGTTTTTTCTATGAAGGATGAAATTACCAAAGGGCGTGGGTTAATCCACGCCCTTTGGTAAATGCAAAGTATACGATGAACCTTAGTCTGAATCAGGATTAAAGGATTTTTGGATTAACAGGATGTTGTGATAGGAATATTAATTTTTTAAAAAAATTTCTTCTTAACCTATTATTTCAATTCAATCTTTCTAGCAAAGGAATATAATCCAAGATCGCAAAATATAGGTTAGCCTCATTTAATACTATCTGCAAAGTTGTGAGGTTTAAGTTATTCATCTGTAGTTTCCAAAGCCCCAACGGGGCGGAATACTTTGTGGTAAGGGTGCTAGCCCTTACCACACAAGTGATAAAAGGTTTACCTTTCCCTAAACCTTAAAACCAATTTAGCTTGTGTATATTAAAATAAATAACTTGTGAGTAAAACATCTACTTCTAAATTGAGTAAGAAATTTATAGGAGATACTATGAAAGGAAAAATTCTTTTTTCAATTTTAATATTTACTCTCGGATTCCAAGGCTTGATTGCTGATGACAAGGAAGATAAATGTGCATCTTTCCAGAAAAAGGATACTTGCTCAAAGTATAGAGAGAAGCGCTCACCCAAAAAACAAGCATGTCAATGGCGAGTAGATAGACGCATCCTTCCATTCGGTGGTGAATGTTTGAATGTTTCTGAATACAAAAAGAAAGTAAAAGAAGAAGCGGAAGCAGCTAAAAAAGCGGAAGAAGAAAAAACATTCTGCGATGCATTTAGTAAAAGCGAAGATTGCAATAAGACAGATCAGAAATTTGCTTGCGGTTGGCTTACACATCCTCGGAAACCAACAGAAGGCAGATGTATCGTCAAACATGAATTAGACCGAATCCTAAGGGCAGAAGATCCATCCGATAGAAGACCTAAGTCACAAGAAGCAATTCAAATGTCTAGAGAAGACTATTTCAGAACGTTCGAATAAAAATAAGGATTCTATACAATGCGACTACACATAATTTACCTCTTAGTTTTAATTTGCCTTTATCCGCTAGAAGTTTTTTCTGAGGATACTCTTCTGGATTTAATGAAGTTAGGCGAGACTAGTCTGAGCCAGGGAAATTATGACAGCGCAATTACTTCTTATGAGAAAGCTTTGCAAAAATGTGATGAAAAAAATACTGATGCAAAGCTTTCCATTCTAGAAAAACTGGGATCATTAAATTTTAGAAAACAAATTTATAAAGAAGCAATTCGTTACCAGAAAGAGGCTTTAGAGTTAGGGTGTAAGATTCGCGGAGAAGCCTCTCTTTATTGTGGAGATGCAAATAAAAATCTAGGAAATTATTATTTTAAAATAGAGGAGACGGATACGGCACTAGAGGCATATGAGAGTAGCCGCAGTATCTACCAAAAAGCGCTTCCTGCTAAAGATGCAAAGCTTGGATTAATTTCCTCTCTCATTGGTGATTGTTATTTTGCCAAGGGAAATTTCCAGAAGGCGTTAGAGTATTACCTGCAGGATTTGGAAATTAGTGAGTTTGTTTTGGGTAAGACAAGTCCAGAGCTTGGAATCATATTTAATAGTATTGGAATTGCCTATCGAAACTTGGGCAAATACGACTTAGCCTTAACCTATTACAAAAAAGATTTTGAAATCAATCAATCGCATTATGGAATCACGCACCGTGCTACTGCCAATTCAATGAATAATATCGCTGCTGTGTATATGCACAAAGGTGACTATGAAAAAGCACTACAAGAATACTTTCGTTCTCTCAGTGAATATTTAAAAGGTAAACCAGTTGATCTAGACTTTGTGGCAAAGCTATACAATAATATTGGAGCTACGTATGAAAGGCAAGGAGAACTTGATAAGTCAATCGAATACTATGAAAAAGCGATTAAGCAGTATAGGTTAAAGGATAATAATAAGTATTCGCTTGCGATTGGTCTGAATAATTTAGGAATTGCCTACTTTAAAAAAACAGATTTGAATCTAAGCATTGATTATTATAAAGCAGCAATTAAAATTGCAGAAGAGCTTTCTTTATTTACTCATCCTTTTTATGCAACGGTTAATGCCAATTTGGCTGTATCCTATTTTCACGCAGGGGATTTTAAAGAGTCCCTAAGGATTCAAGAAAAAGTATTAGAAATTCGCCTGAAACAATACAAAGGGGATAATCCAGATTTGGCGACATCCTATGAAAGTATAGGAAATCTTTCCTTGAAAATGGGGGACAAGGAAAAAGGAAAAGAGTATTTAGAAAAAACTGTCAAAATGCTAGAAGCTTCTATTCCAAATCAACCCAGGCTTGCATTTGGTTATAATAGTTTAGGGCATTATTATTTAGAGAGGCTTGATTTTGAAAATGCTTTGCTCTATTACAATAAGGCATTTGCAATTCTAAAAACATTTAAAGATAGAATGGCGACTATCGACACGATGCTTTTCATAAAGAACACTTACTTGAAACAAGGAGAGACTGCAAAAGCAATTGAGGTTTGGAACAATGCAGTAGAGTCGATTGTAAAATTTCGTCAGGAGATGGGACGGGATAAATATTATTTTACAGAGAGATATAGAACTGAATTCGAAAAGTTGATTCTAAAATTTATATCCATGCAATTATACAAAGAAGCATTTTATACTTCCGAAAAAATGCGTGCGCTTTCTATCACAGAAAGTTTTAATTTAAAAACTGCTTTAACGAATGGTAAAATCAATAAAGAGGAAGTCGAAAAAGTAATCAATCTTCTTTCCGATATTGAATCTCTTTATTCTGCTAGAGCCTCCCAGCTTAGTCGGGGCAAACAAGGAGAAGCCGAAAGTAGTAAAATATTTCAAGAGCTAATGCATAAGGAGCAGGAGTTTGAACAGCTTGATAAAAGGCTAAAGCAAAAATATCCTGAATATGCAAAGTTTAGAGAGCCACCGAGTCTTAATTTAAATTTACTTCTTGAAAAATTAAAAAATTCTAAAAAGAATATCATTGAATATTTAATTTTAACCAATGAAAAAGGAGCAAAAGAAATTCATGTATTTGTTTTAGGGGATAATTTTAATTATCTTTACTTGGGTGAACAAAATGATTTAGTTTTGAAAATTGAAAATTTACGAAGGATGATTTCTACTTATCCCAAAGATAAAGCTAGAGAATTTTATGAACTCACTACACCGGAATCTGGCTCTGCTTATTACAGTGTAAGAGAGATGGCGCCTGATTTAGTAGAAGGGGATGTAATTAAAGAAGAAGTTGCAATCAATAGCCAAAGCCTAGCGCTTAATGCTGATTCTCCTACTCCAAAGGTGAAGACTATTGTAATTGGAAAAGTAAAATCCAGAATTAATCGACAAGCTATTGATGAGAAGATTAAAAAGTTTTCGCAAGAAATATACAATCAAATTTTAAATCCTATCATTAAAAAGAAAATACTCAACTCGAGTCAAATCGTGATTGTCCCCGATGGCTCTATCTATACGATTCCTTTTCCTGCGCTCCTAGACCACAATCGAAACTATCTAGTAGAAAATTATACTTTTTCTCTGATCCAATCTGCCAATGTATGGTATTTCTTGTCTAATTTTAAGAGAGAGGCTAATTATAAATACCCTGTTCTCGGAATCGGAAATCCGGTTTATAATAAAGCCAGCGATAAAAAGAAGAAGAAAGGCTCTGACAAAAGGCAGGCACTTCGCTCGGGGCTAACAAGAGGATTATCTTTTGATACAATCGAAACTGGCTTAAGTAATTTGCCCGGAAGTCTAGAAGAGATTAAAGAAATAAAAGAACTTTTTTATAAAAAAAGCAAAGGCTCCGACAAACATCTATTTACCGGACTTCATGCAAACAAAGATTCCATATTTAAATTAAAAGAGTCAGGAGAATTAAACCTATACAGGGTTGTTCATTTTTCTGTTCACGGGCTTTTCTTTTCGGATTCTCCTGAGTTAAATTCTCTTGCTCTAACCAGTAGAGCTATAGCGGCTAAATACTATAATGCGGAATTAAAAGAATACGAAAGTAAATTCGGAACAATAAAATCAGATTCTTTTTTAAAGAATGGAGAGATTTTAGATTTGGGAATTAATGCGGAGCTAATAGTCATGAGTGCTTGCGAGACTTCCCTTGGAACTCAATTATCGGGGGAAGGTTTTGTTGGTTTGCCGCAAGCATTTCTAATTGGAGGAAGCAAATACGTAATAGCCACACTTTGGTCAATCGATGATAAAGGCAGTAATCTATTTATGAACTTGTTATACAAAAATCTTCTCTCTGCAAAAAAATACGATCGACTTCCGATGATATTGCAAGAGACACAAAGAGAATTTATTAAGAACAGCAAAGCCAATGGACAACAAAAATATTCTGATCCATTCTATTGGTCTCCCTTTGTTATCTATGGGAAGTAGGGCAAATAGGTATTAAACTCTTTCGGGATACTTGCTTTTACGACTAACGATTCACCTTTCGTATTTGTAAAATGCAATTCATAGGCATGAAGTAGAGAGCGCGAAGCAAGTGGCGATTTACGATTTGTATAGACTTTATCACCCAGAATCGGAAAGCCTTTTTCGAATAAATGAATTCGTATTTGATGACGCCGTCCTGTTACGAGTCGAGCATATACTACTGAATAGCCTTTCTTTGCATCCCGATAGATTGTTTTACATTCAGTAATCGCTTTTTTTCCTCCGCTTCTTACAGTTGTCACTCGTTTGTTTCCATCTTTTAGAAAAGATTCGATTTTAAATTCATCCGGTGAATTCCCTTCCACTACCGCCAAATAGTATTTATCCGCTTCTTTTAAAAGCTCGTCTACTTCTTTGTTTGTCTCTTCCTTTAAACCAAATACTACAATTCCACTTGTCTCTAAGTCAAGACGATTCGCAGTTCTTAAATACGAAAGTCCTAATTCTTTTTGCAAGTTTCCTGTGAAATTCTCTCTCTTCGGATCTTTTGTTTCATGCACAGGAATTCCCGCTGGCTTATTTGCGATTAATATCGTTTCGTCTCTGTATAGGATTTGGGTCATGGTCACATCAAGTTTAAAAAATTTCGCAAGCGTAGGCTCCATCTTTCCCAGTTCCAATAAAGAATGAGGGATAAAGGATATTTGTTAAAACGAATGAGGGCACCTGAAACGGAGAATCGTGATTTGGCGCTTGGTGATTCATCTGTATTTTCGTTGAGCCAGATAGCAAGTCCTTTTATCCCTTTGAACTCTTTATTTCCAATTGTAAAATTCAAATCCAATTCCCCTTGAATCTTTTCTGGATGAATGAATGGAGCATAAAACCCGTAAGCCGTTAAATAAAAAACCATTGTTGTTTCCTGGTAATTTGCAGTCTTTAGATTTAAAACACAAATGAGTGGAACTCTAAGAATTTGTCTTTGAAAAAATTCTGGATTAACGAGTCCTCCAAAGAATACACTGATGGCAATCATGAAGGGGTAAATAATGAATATGCTAATATACTCATGAATCAAAATTTCCTTAAAAATAGTTTTTCTTATTTCTGGAAAGAAAGAATGGAGAGCAATGAATAAGAATCCAATGAAAAGGAAAAATAAAATAGAAAGAATTCGCTTCCCTTCGACTCTTTGAAAAAGTTTAATTCTCTTCTTATAAACTTTCTGCGCATTATAAAGCCAGAGTTCATATTTCGTATAACGTCTAATTAATTCGTAGTCCTGAATGGAAAGTTGGATTAAGTCTAATGCAAATTTCGGTAAAGAGCTTTTTGCAAAGGCACTGATGAACTCAACGAAAATAAAGTTGGAAACCAATAGAAGCGGGAGAAGCATAAGATACTTGCCCCCGATAAAGCCTGCATAATTATAGATGGCGTGAGAAATGTATGGAATTGTAAATCCTTCTAGTAGATATTTGTGTTTATAATTTTCCTTTGTAAAAAGAAACTTCATTAAAAAATATCCGGCGATTCCTCCGTTTAGCATATGCAACGAAGAAGAAGTAATTGTTCGCAGCATCATAGGCCAAAAAGATAGAACAGAGGAGTAAATCGTATTTTCGACAAATCCAAAAACTCCACCAATGACCACTCCATAGTAGATTCCATCATACAATACATCCCGGATCCGAAAATACCAAAGAAAGAGAAGAATGAAAGCGTATTTGACCAACTCCTCCAAGAGAGCCGAGTAAAAAAAAGCCTTATTGAAGATGTTTTCAGGGAAGCCGGTCTTTTGGAGGCTCAGTTGAAGCCCCAGTGAAAATCCGACAGCCGCAATGCCGAAAGAAGCACCAGCTAAATAATTTATCTCTCCAGTCGAATAGAGAAGCGAATTCTTGTAATGTTCCTGGTAGGCGTAAAGAATTATGCCACTAAAACCTAAAATTAAGTAAAGATTGGAGTCAAAGAGTAGCATTTTTTAATACTTTCATAAAAATCGAAAAAAAGAGTAGATTTTTTAAAAAAAAATTGTACATTTATGTCGATTTCTTATCATGTCAGAAGCAATAATTTCCGAGGATACTTATGCCAGAGTCTTTACAAAAAGTTATTAACCAAATCAAAGAGCTATTCGCAAAATTAGATAGCACCAAAAAGATTATTTTGGGGTCTGTTTTTGCGATTGTAGTGATCGCGATCATTATTCTCTCCACTTTTTCTTTAGATAAAAATGCTGTCATACTGTTCAAAGACCTCCAGCAAAAAGACTACGGTGAAATTACGAAAAAACTCGATGCTCTCGGCTATAAATATTCTGGCAGTGGTGATTCTATAATTTCGGTCGATCCAGAAAAAAGACAGGAAATAATTACAAAGCTTGCTCAGGAAAATTTAATTCCTGTAGGAGTACAAGGCTGGGAACTTTTTGACATCGAAAAGTTTACGGAAACTCAATTCGATAAAGACGTTAAAAAATACCGTGCCTTAAAGGGTGCGATTGAAAAATCTCTGATGACTCTACACAATATCGAAAAAGCAGACGTAAACATTGCTTTCCCTGATACCCAATACTTTGAACTAGATTCTTCAGCGAATCCTGTTAAAGCAGCGGTTATTCTTCATTTGGTGCCAGGCGTAGAAGGACTCTCTCGAAAAGAAATCAAAGGTATTGTAAACTTAGTTTCTCGTGGAGTTCCAAAATTAAAACCAGAAGATGTAAGTGTTGCTGACTCCAGTGGAAAAATTATCAGTGACTTTGAAGAAGATTTAGAAAAAGAAAAAATTGATCTCAGACTTGTGCAAGAAAAAATGAGAATTGCAGACGCGGAAAGAGTAAAGAAATTAATCGATATTCGTAACACTCTAAGATGGCAATTAGCCGGAGAGGAAAGAGTTGATATTACCCGCTTTGAGTATGATTTAAACTGGGATGAAGAGTCTTTCAAAGAAAACCTTGTAACTCCTGTAATTGCGAAAGCGGATAATCCTAATACTCCCTATGATGAAACAGAATTACTTCCCGGTCACGCTCTAAAAGTATCAAGCAAAGAAACATCGGAGAAATTCAACGGTCGTGGATTTACTCCTGAAGGACCTGCTGGAACAGAGCCAAATCTTCCACCCGGATACAAAGACGTAGATTACCAAAAAGCTAATTATGAGAAGAATGAAAACATTAATAACTTTGAATTCAATCGTAAAGTGCGTGAAGTCAAAAAACAAAAATGGAAGATCGACAAAATCACATTAGCCGTTGCCATTGATGGAGTCTGGACAAAGAAAGAATCAGATGATGGATACAAATTTGATAGAACTTATATTCCTGTTTCGGATGATGACTTGCGTAAAATCAAAAAGCATTTAGAGACAGCCATCGGTGCAGACAAGACTCGCGGTGATGCGGTAAACGTAATGTCTATCCCTCGTGATCGAAGCGCACAATTCGCAGCAGAAGATGCGGAGCTTGCTAGACAAAAAGCAATTCGAAATGCAATTGTGATTTCCCTTGCAATCCTTACATTCTTAATACTCGTAATCTTAATCTACAGAGCAATCAAGAAAGAGATCGCAAGAAGAAGAAGATTAAGAGAAGAAGAATTAGCTGCTCAACAACAAATGATGAGAGAAGCAGCACTCAGAGTAATGGAAGAAGGGGGAGCAGACGTAGAGCTCTCTCTCGACGAAAAACTCAGAAAAGAATTACTAGAAAATGCAATCAACCTTGCAAAAGAAAAACCAGAAGATGTAGCTCAATTACTAAGAACCTGGCTTTCTGAAGAGGAGGCAGGTTGATCCATACCAAGAAAAAAGCTAGCAGAGCGGCTATTCTCTATAGCCTCATTGGAGAGCATCTTCCCAAGGAAGTTTTGGCAGAGTTGAGCCAGGAAGAATTGGAGAAGCTCCTCAAAAAAGTATCTGCAATGAAAAAGCCTACAACGATTGAAGAGAAAAACGTCTTATCTAAGTTTGCCGAAACATTTACTAAGCTTAGTGGTAGCTCTAATACGGCTCTACATGCAAAGATTACAAAAGAGATAGAGAAGTTAATTCAAGAGACAGCGAATAACAAGGTTTCTCCGCTCGTTGAATTGAAAGAGAAAAAACGTGCTGAGCTTGCTTTGATTGTTAATGAAGAAGAAACAAGAATAGTCGCACTTGTAATGAGCTTTGCAAATCCAGATGAAGCATCTTCTCTTATAGAAGATTTTCCTGAAAAGAAAAGAGAGGAAATTATTTATGAAATTCATAAAATTGATTTTCACTCAGAATCTGTTCGAAATGAATTGGAACGATTTTTAAATTTCAAATTCGAATTAATTAAGAATAATCAAACTGTTTCTAAAGTAAAAAATCGGGGAAGTAAAATTACTGCTGAGATACTAAGCCGTATTAGCCCCCATGTTTCTTTTAGACTTTTTTCTAAAATCAAAAAGAAGAATCCACTATTCGCTGAAAATATAAATGAGCACTATTATACAATTGAAGATTTACAATTTGCGAGTAGATCTTCCCTGACAGAATTTTTAGCAAAGGTTCATCCTATTGTAATCGCTTCTTCTTTTAAAGGTGTTGAAACAGCGGTTAAAGACAAACTCTTAGAAAGATGTGAGCCTTGGCTTTCAAAGCAAGTTAGTCTGGAAATGGATTCGATGGGACCAATTTCACTCGCGGAAATAGAAGAAGCGCAAACTGCTATTATAACGCTCTTAAACGAATGTATCGACAAAGGCACTATTAAATTATGGAAGGTATAATCAATGGCTAAATTAGTATTCAAACCAATGCAAATTGCGGAAACTCAAGTTAGTGCGGGTGACGCAGTCGAGCTTGCAATTCCTGAGAAGTATAAGAAATTTCATACTGCAGAAGAGGAAGAAGAGTTTGAAGTAGACCAAGAAGGAAATATCATTGAGCAGTACCAAGGATCTTCCATTGACGAGATCGAAGCAGAGCTAGATCGCTATCGTCAAGAGACAGAAGATCAAGTCAGACAAATGCTTGCCGATGCAGAAGCAAAAGCAGAAAAAATTGTCGAAGATGGAAAGACTCGTGCCTTTCAATTAATTCAAGATTCTAAAGAGAAAGTTAAAACAGAAGAAGATTCGGGTCGTGCAAAAGCAGAGCAAATTTTAGATCGCGCAAAGCTAGAAGTCGAGCGTATGATCAAAGAAGCTGAGATGAAGGTTGCTGAAATCGAGCACGAAGCATATCAACGTGGTTACGATGCTGGACGAGAAGTAGGATTCAAGAAGGGGCAAGGCGAAGTAAGGCGACTCATTGACCGTTTAGGAACGATAGTTGGTAAAGCTATTGATATTCGAGAAGATATTATCCAGGCTTCTGAAAAACAAATGGTAGAAATGATTCTTATCATTGCTCGTAAAGTTATTAAAGATGAAATCATTGAGCGTAAAGAAATTGTGCTCAATAATATTCGAGAAGCTCTCAAAAGAATTAAAGATAGAGATCGTGTGGATATTCGTGTAAATTTCTCTGACTTGGAAATCACGACTGCACATAAAGACGAACTCATTAAACTCATGGAGTCTCTTCGTAAAGTTAATATATTTGAAGATTCTCGTATCGATCGCGGTGGTGTTATTATTGAAACAGATGTTGGCGCTATTGACGCTCGTATCTCTACACAACTCAAAGAAATTGAAGAAGCAATTCGAAACGCAGAGCCAATTTAGGATTAGCCGCTCAGGTAAAATCATTGATAGAAAAAAAGTTTACAGAGAAAATAGACGTACTCTCCAAGTATAAATTAATTGTTACTCGGACAGAGCCTATTCGTAAAAGCGGAAAGGTTCTTAAAGTACTTGGGAACGTTATTTTTTCCCAAGGTCCACCTGATTCTAAAATTGGTGAGATCATGGAGATAGAGCGTCAAGACCAGAAAGGTTATTTGCAGTGTGAAATCATTGGCTTCGATGGGCATAAGTATACTCTAATGCCTCTCGGTGAGGTAAGCGGTATTTTCCCTAAAGCGTTTGTGTTTTCTTCTGGGAAGAAACTTACTATTCACGTTGGCAAAGAGCTATTAGGCAGAGTAATGAATGGAGCCGGTAGACCGATAGACGGTAAAGGTATTATCGTTACAGGAGAAGAGCGTTCTCCCGACAATGATACTCCAAACCCTTTAGATAGACCTCTCATTAGAGAGCCTGTAGTTACTGGAGTTCGTGCCATTGACGGGTTACTCACGATTGGTCGCGGTCAGAGAATTGGCATTTTTTCAGGATCCGGCGTTGGTAAATCGACATTACTCGGTATGATCGCTCGTTATACGAATGCAGATGTAAACGTTATATCTCTAGTGGGAGAGCGTGGTCGTGAAGTAAATGAATTTCTAGAAAATGAAATTGGACCGGAAGCAATGACAAAGACGGTTGTATTTATTGCAACTTCGGATTCTCCTAAGATGCAACAAGTGAATTGTGCGTTACTCGCTACATCGGTTGCAGAATACTTTCGCGATCAAGGAATGCATGTGAATTTAATGATGGATTCCTTAACTCGTTTTGCACAGGCTAATCGTGAGATTGCAATTTCTTATGGAGAACCTTCTATTACCCGCGGTTTCTCCGCTTCCGTATTTTCGAAACTATCAAAATTAATTGAGAGATCAGGAACTTCTAAAACAGGCGGAAGTATTACAGGGATATACACAGTGTTAACCGAACCGGATGAAATGAATGAACCGGTTGCTGATGCTGTGAGAGGATATATGGATGGTCACATAGTTCTATCTAGAGACCTTGCGGAACATAACCATTATCCGGCAATAGATATTCCATCTTCACTTTCCAGAATTATGCCTGCAGTCGTTGGAGAAGATCATAAGATGTATTCTGATTTTGTAAGAGAATTAATTTCTACTTATAGAAAATCGGAAGATTTAATCATGCTCAATGCGTATGTGAAAGGCTCAGATCCAAAGACAGATTTGGCAATCAGTAAAAAGCAGATCATAGATGATTTTCTTACTCAGAAAATTGAGCAGAAGGTAAATTTTCAAGATATGCTCTATCAGCTAAGAGATATTTTCCTCATGCCGCCAGAAGATGAATTATAATTGAGAGACTATGAAAAAGTTCCAATTCAATCTTGAAACAGTCTTAAGAATTCGTCAAATTAAAGTCGATGAAGAATTAAAAAAGCTATCTATCATTGTGGGTAATTTGAATAAGCTGCAAAATGAGATTAATGAAAATAATCGCATAATCCAAACTTCTACAATAAGATATTCTGGGTCTGATATCAAGACATTGAAATTATTTGAAGGTTATATTAAAAGTCTTTATATTCAAAATGAAAATCTAAATAAATCAATGGCAGAGCAACAAACTATTTTGAATGAAGCAAGGCAAAGAGTCATTGCTGTGAAGAAAGACGCAGAAGTTTTAGAAATTCTAAAAAGAAATGCATTGGAAGAATATCACGAGAAAATGCTTAAACAAGAGCGCAATGAGGAAGAGGAAGTTACTAATTCTGAATTCGACCGAAGGAGAAGGGAAAATGAAGAGAATGCTGGCACAGCTACTATTAAAATCAAAAAGAGGGTTAAGAAAGTTAAATCCACTTCGGGTAAAGCTAAAACAGAGTATGAAAAGCTCATGGAGTATGCAGAATCCCTTAAACCAAAAAAGTGAGGACAAAAGGCTTGTTAGCCTCATTTACAATTTGAATTCAGAGAAAAATCCCAAGGATATAAAAATCCAAACTTCTCTTGTGAGACTTTCAAATAAAGTGACTGAGCTAGAAAGCATTGTGTTTAAGCTGAATAAAGCGATACACGATTATAATTAAGGAGTTTATATGGGAACGTTAGCCGATAAAGCAAGAGTTTTATATTTATTATTACTGATATTTTTTTTATTGACGGTTGGATTTTTTATTTTCGACTATTACGGATTAATCGATGCGGATGAAATATTTCCAGCTCTTGCAAAAAAACCAAGTCTAGTCAATTGGGATAAGGAATCTCCTACAGAAGTAGAAAAGTTAGAATACAAAAAAGCTCGTGAACGTCTAGATGAAGAATTAATTGAGATAGAAAAAATCCGCCAGTCTTTGGAAGAAGATAGAGAAAAAATTCAAAGCGAAAATGAAAAACTAAGTGAGATGAAAAAGAGCATTCAAGAAAAAGAAAAGCAAATGGCTCTTAGTAAAAAAGACAAAGAAAGCAGACTAGCAAAGATTAAAGTTCTAGCCAATAAAATTGCGAATATGCCCCCACCAAAAGCGAAAGAGCTTTTAGAAAACTGGCCTGACCAAGATATCATTGATGTTTTAAAGCAAATGGATAAGGATGCGGAAGAAGAAGGAACGAATACAATTACTACTTATTTGCTCACACTTTTCGATGAGAAAAGACGAGCAGTCATTACGAATAAATGGTTAGATCATGAAGCGGATCGAATTCCTGATGAGAACGCAAGTGTAATTTCTGAGTAATCCTTATTATCCGCTATTTGAAAAAGGACAAAAATCAATCTACCATGATATGTTTTTGTTCTTTACCTTCTGAATTGTAGCATCTCAGATTTTCATTCTTAGTGCAAGAACCTGTGTAACCGCCAACGCCACCACATTCGGAACCGCTAATCCTTTTACAAAGTTCTTGTGCTTTTCTTCTATCAGCGTTTGAATCACCATCTATACAGATTTTTACGCTGTCTACTTTTCTAAATGAATAGCATTTTGCAATTAACAATGAATTTGAAAAGAAGAAAGCGAGAAAGGGGATTAGTAAAAAAGTTTTCATAGCCAAACACTCCTGAATACCCTCACATGCTTTTGAAGTATTTTGAATGAATCAATTAAAAAAGATTTTAAAATCAAATAAAAATATTGCAGAATTCAAGTTAGGGGATAATAAAAATTAGACGCAATTAGAGAATTGCTTAAAAAATCATCCCCGATAAAAAGCTCGGAGATGATTCTCGGAGTTTTAAATTTCGAATTCTCCTTCAAAGACAGTGGTTGCAGGACCTTTCATAATCACGTTTCCTTTTTCAGTCCAGTCAATGAATAGAGTCCCGCCTCTCAGGTCAATGCGCGATTTGCGTCCTCCACGGTTTGTTAGATTAGCCGCTACATGCACTGCACAGGCTCCCGTTCCACAGGCAAGAGTCTCGCCTGCACCACGCTCCCAGGTGCGCTGGTAAAAATGATCTTTACCTCGAACGGAAACAAATTCTACGTTGGTTCGTCTTGGAAAAAGAGAATGCGTTTCTAATATCGGTCCAACTTCAGTAACAGGAAATTGATCAGAATCTTCTACGAAAATAACAGCATGCGGATTACCCATGCTAACCGTTGTAAATTTAAGCTTATGACCTTTGATTTCGATTTCGTGCTCGATGATTGGATGTACACCTGGAAGTAAAACCGGAACTTTTTCAGGAATCAATATTGGTTCGCCCATATCAACGGTGATAGACCGTAGTCAAACACGTATTTGCCTACGCAGCGGATTCCATTTCCACACATTTCAGACGAGGAACCATCCGAGTTATACATATCCATCGTAAAATCAGCTTTATCTGACTTGCGAATGAAGATAACACCGTCACTTCCAATTCCAAAATTACGATTCGAAATTTTTTGAATCTGCTCAGGAGTTAAACGAATATTATTCGAAGTTGCATCAATGTAAACATAATCGTTACCGATGCCTTCCATTTTTGTAAATTTAATTTTTTGCAAAGCTTTCCCTCTTAGGCTTTTATTTTTGCCAAACAAGAATTCTAATGGAAACTTAAAATGAGGGCAAACTATGCCAAGTATTTTTTTATTTTAACTCCTTACTTCCAATCTAACTCTCTTCTTATATATTCTAACCTCACTCTGTTGTGGAAAATATCGAATATCCCGAAGACGGAGGCTGATCGAATCTGAACGGTTGGAGTCTTTTCATCAAATAAAAATTCAACTTTATCCGGAAATCTAAATACCTTTGTAAAATAAAAAGTTTTAATGTAAAAGTTATTTGGGTCAGCAGTTACGCTTACATTTTCTTTTCCATCCAAAAGAGTTTTTAGTTTATTGAATGCGTCTTCTCTAGAAATATTTTCATAGGTATAAGGTTTGATACTATGAAGAGGATTCCATTTCCAGCTTTGCGACGAAACGCAGTTAGGCGTTGGCGGACAGTAGTTTAGTTCACCATCGTAAACACCCATTCTAGGACCAATAAAACTGGAACAACAAATTAGCAGAAATGTTAAAATTGGTTCTGGCGCCATATTAATGTTTGCTTTCGGCGTTGACTGCTTTCATGATTTTTGGAAATCCTGCTGGTTCGAGAATACTTGCCGCGGTAGCAACCCCACCCATTAAAGCTCCCATGATTCCGAGAGACATTACGTCAGAGCCAGAAAGATAAAAGTTTTTTAGTGGAGTTTTGGCACCTAGACATTTGAGTTTGTATCTCTCTGGAGTTGCGGATAATCCATAGAATTCTCCGTTTGGTCTGCCCGATAACTCTACATACGTAAGTGGTGTGGATAATTCCATGTATTCGACAAGGTCTTTGAAGCCAGAATAATGCTTTTCTACAAGGTTTAGTAGACCTTCTGAAATTATTTTCTTCAGAGCTTCATAGTCTTCGCCGCGCTTTCTCCATTTTGTATTTTCCCATTTTACAAAAGAATCAAAGTTTGCAAATGAAATAATCTCTGCTGTATGTCCTTTAGCACTCTTATTTTTTAGAGAAGGAAAAGATAAATAGCAGGCTTTTGGATTTCCTTTGAGTAGCGTATTATCTGAATTAGCTGCTTCTTCGTCATGATTGTAGGATTCATAAATCCAATTGTTCTCGCCTTTGAATCCAAGCTCAGAAGGATCTTTTTTTAATCCCAGGTAGAGTGTAACAGCACTTTTCCCCTTTGGGATAGCCTTAAGGTCTGCGTAATAGGATTCAGGAACAAAACCTTTTAGTAGTTTCGAGTAAGAATGGAGTGCGCCTGTAGAGGATACGACAATGGGAGCTTCGAAGATTTCAACTTGCTTTTCTCCGCGTTTGTGTTGGACTTCTACTCCTATCACTGTATTGTCTTCCACTATTAATCGAGTCACTTCCGTGCTTAATAAGCATTTACCGCCGTTTGATTCAATGATAGTTTTCGCGGCTTCTGCAATTGTGCTAGCACCCCCTTCTGGATAAACGGCTCCTTCCAGATAATGAGTTGCTATAATGGAATGAATTAAAAATGCACTCTTGGCTGGAGGCAAACCATAATCACCCCATTGACTCACAAGAAGAGCCTTTAGCTTTGGATTTTTAAAATGAGCATCGAGGTATTCTTGCGTTGTGGACAATGCAAGTTTTTCACTCCGTTGGTTCCAGAGGCGAATAAAAAAGCCAATAAAACTCGGAACTAATTCTGCCATCATTTTTAATTGTGCCCATCTACCGGCTTTTTTCATATCTTTAAAATACGTTTTGATTGCTACTTTTTCTTCCGGGAATTGTTTGCATAATTTCTCCGTATATTCTTTTTCATTAGAAGGAACGGTAAAGGTGAAGTCAGGATAAATGAATTTTTCAAATTCATAGGGTAATGCATTCCATTTCAATTTTTTATTTGTAATAAAATTAAAGATGTTTCCCCCCATTTCTCCTTCTTTCATCTTACCAATATAATGCACTCCGACATCCCAACTGAATTTTACTTTTCGTTTAAATTCATGCGTTAAGCCCCCGAGCTCCCAGTGTTGTTCGATGACTAAAACTTTTTTCTTTCCAACTTTCGTAAGAATTGTAGCAGTGGCTAATCCGCCTATGCCCGAGCCAATCACAATTGCATCGTATTTACTATTCATATTTATTTTCCTTTCGTTAAGTTTTTTATCTCTTTTAAGTCCTGCATGATCCAGAACATCAATTCGAAAGTGTCTCCTACATCTTCTGTGCTTCCTAGGTTTACTATAATATGCGAATCATAATCGGGAGAATAAAAAAGAAGTGTAGATAAAAGACCAGAATGTCCATGTGAATCGGGAGTGCTAGGCATTAGAAAAGACATATCACCAAATCTAACAGTCATTAACCCCTGTCCATAATAGATTCCGTCCATGAATTTATTCTTTCCCATGAGAGAAAGATAGGTTTTGTTTGGGACTAATTTTCCATTGAGAAGAGCTTTCTGAAATAGAAGTAAATCTTCTGTTGTTGAAATCAATCCTCCCCCTGCCCAATCTGCACTTATACTTTTAAATCCAGTCACATTTTTATCCCCAAGCATCATCGTAGAAACGGGTAATTTTGTTTTGTCGCTAGGCTCGCTTCGTAGATACATATATGTATTCTTCATCGCTAGAGGAGCAAATATCTTTTCTTGTAATACCACTTCTAGTTTTTTGTTTGTAATCTTTTCAATGACTAGACCTAATAGAATATAGCCAGTATCGGAATAATGAAATTTGGCGCCAGGTGGTGCGATTGCTTTTTGGTTTGTTCTTGTAAAATTTACTAAATCCAAAGGAGTCCAAAACTTCTCAGGATTTGTTGTGATTTCGTCGATTACTGATTTGTTCTTTTTGTCAACACTGTCAAAGTAATCATCAACTCCTGAAGTATGCGAAAGTAAATGAGAAATAGTTGCTTTTTCAGAATAGTCAACACCTTCATAGACAAATAGATTTATTAAAATTTCGGCTCCAAGTATTTTTTGCACGGAATCGTTTAATGACAATTTGCCGCTCTCAACTAATTGATAAATCAAAACACTGGTAAACATTTTTCCAATGCTAGCTGTATGAAAAGGCTGATCGGGTATTACTTTGCTTTTTTGATCTTCCAATAATCCAGCCGAAGACTTTAGGTGAATCTTTAAACTATCTGAGTGGACTAACAGAGTTGCCGCTTTGCTATATTTAGAATTTTTAAATGTCTTTTCAAATCGTTCAACAATTTTTGCTTCGCCTTCTTTTACAGAAGTTATGCTGCAATGAATAAGGAAAAAACCAATCCAAAAATAAATTAATTTCATATTAATCTCCTTTACTTCCCAATGCTTTTACGATTTTTAAAAAGGATTCAATTCTTTCTTTAGGCGCTTTACGAACTGGACCAAATAGAGTTGATTTAACGGGGCTAATACCGCAAAACTCCAAAGTTCCTTTTTTGAAAGCATTTAATCCAGGGGCATTTCTAAACCATTTATAATACCAAGTTGGTGCATCCATGGTAATGATAATACGAGCAGTTTTATTCTTTAATAGTTTTTCGGGTAATGGCGATTTTTCTCTGTATTTGAAAGCGAATCCGGGTAGAAAAGTTCTATCGATAAATCCTTTTAAGAGTGCTGGCATCATTTCCCACCAAACAGGGTATACAAAAACTAAATGTTGTGCTTCTAAAATATATTTTTGCGCTAAAACTAAATCAGGTTCAAAGACTTGTTTTGATTTATATCCTCCATAAAGAGAAAGATCAAATTTTAAATCAATAAGCTCTAATAACTTCACATCATAGCCGGAATTCTTAGCTTCTGTAAAATATGTTTGAGCAAGAGAAGCGCATAACGAGTCTTTGCCTGGATGCCCTTGTATAATTAGTATTTTTTTCATCGCATTATTCCTCAGTAATTCAATTGAATCGAAAGATTTGTCTCAGCTTGATTCATAATAACAGAAGTATCTTTGAATGCAGGCGGACCCATTTTCCCTTTTACATTATTTGAAAATCCGTATCCTTCTTTTGGCATCCCGATAAAATTTCGATCTAGTTTTTGATTTTCGTTTTCGTCATGGTAGACGGCTACTGAATAGTTGCCGTAATCAATCTTGTCAAAAATGATGATCCCATTTGAATCGGCAGGCGTTCTGCTTACGTAGGTGAATTTTTCCTGATTGAAGTCTGTATCGCTTTTAAATAAAGCAATATTTATAGTGCCTTTTTTATTTTTTATACCCTGAACACGAATTGTGAGTTTCGTATTATTAGCCGCTTGACTGTAGATTGTTTCCATTAAAAGGAAAATTCCAAATACCAAAATATTCTTTGCTCTCATTATTCTTCTCCGTCTTATAATTTTGATTCTATTGTGTGAATAGTTTCCTCTATCCATTCTAAGTAAGCTTTTTCGTAAAGCTCGCCCATGCGACGAGTTGCTTCCCATAGAATTGCATCACGGGCACAGGCCGGGTTTTCAATCGCAGCATCGGCAATTACTTTTGTGGTTACATGCAAATATGTGTTCAATTGCTCAATATGAAGTTTACGCTGTAGATGCAACTCATGCAGCAAATCTTTCTTATTTACATTTGCAGAGAAAAAAAGCTTTAAAAGCAACTCATCTTTGTTTTGAGGTATTTCAGTTAACGGTTTTTCAAGCCAAGTCTGTAAGTCCTTTCTACCCGCAGGCGTAATGGAATATCGTTTCCGATCAGGCTTATCTTCTTGGTTTTCGATTTCCGAAGTGAGTTTTTTTTCTTTTTCCAGCGCCTTCAAAGTCATGTAAATCTGGCTTAATTTGCAGTGCCAAAAATAGCTCGTTGATCCATCCATTGCTTGTTTCAATTCGTAGCCAAACATGGGCTGGTAGTTTAAATACCCTAAAATGGCATATTTAAGCATTTATAATGTCCTTATACATAATAATTTATATATAAATATTTATATATAAAAGCAAGCAATAAAATCACTGACTCGGAAAAATTTAATTTTGTTTATTGAGTGAAAGACTCTAGGGCAGCGTTTTCTGAATCGTAGATTTGCAGAATTGCCTTCATGGAATTTTGTTCGATAATCTTTTTTACAAAGCCAGTTACGTTTAGAATTTTTAGACTACCGCTATATTGCTGAAATTTTCTTGTCCATGTGACTAAGCTTACAAAACCAGAAGAATCCATGAAAGGCACATTTTCTAGGTTTACAATAATGCGAAGCTTGTTTTCGCGTATAAATTTTTCAAGTAGCTGGGTAATTTCTTTCGTGTTGTATAAATCTATTTTCCCACTAATAGATATCAGGATAACATTGTCTTTTTCTTTTGTTTCAATTTTCATATAATGCTTCCATGCAGGCTTTTGGTAATTTGTATCAAGTGCATTTTTACATTTCAAGAAGAATAAATTTTAAACTGATATAATTTTGAAAAAATGTAATTCTGGATTTGATTTAGGAAAAATTACTTGTTTAAATGCAGGGAATTACGCTGATACGTGGTATATTATTATTTGCCTCTTGATGGTAATATCTACTTGAGTAGTTATGACTGAACTAAATTCCTTCGTATTTTTTCTTTAATAATTCTACTAGCGAGTTGTAATCGTCTTCGCGCAAATGAATGGAGTGTCCGCCGGTTAAAATCACTGTATAACCTTCTTCATCGGAAGAGTAATTTCTTATTGCAATGACTGCGTTTAATACGATGTAGCCTGATCCATCTTTTAATTGATACATGTTTACATTCCTTAGAAATCTAGGATTTCTTCAACTGATTTAAATGGGGCTGATTGTGTTCGTTCATTTTTTGCAAGATTTCCAATGTAAAAAATCTTTGGCGAATAAAACCCTTTAGAATCAATGGATATTAGAAGGATTCTAAAATGGCAACTGTAGAAGAAATTAAAAGAGAACTCACCAAAGTAAAACACCCAGAACTCAAGAAAGACTTGGTTTCGCTTGGAATGATCGGAGATATTGAAAAAACAGAAGAGGGCTTTTTGATCAAAGCAAAAACTCCATCGGCAGATAGAAAATTGCAAATCGGTCTCGAAGCGCAAATTCGTCAGTTTGTGACCAAGCTTCCTGATGTGGGAAAAATTAAAATCAAGTTCGATGTAGATCCCAATATGAAGTTTGATGACGGGAATAAAATTCCTGGAGTTAAACGGACAATTGCGATTGGCTCTGGTAAGGGTGGGGTGGGCAAATCTACAGTAACTGCAAATCTCGCAATGACACTTGCAAATAAAGGTTTTAAGGTTGGTCTACTTGATGCAGATATTTACGGTCCTTCCATTGGAAAACTTTTTGGGATTAACGGGCGTGTTGCGCTCAAGTCAGAAGAAGATAAAATCTGGCCTCTTGAAAAATACGGAATCAAAATCATTTCTTTTTCTTTTTTAGTCGATGAGAACCAACCTGTTGTTTGGCGCGGTCCTATGCTTGGCAAAGCAGTTGAACAATTTCTTTACGATATTGTATGGGGTGAACTTGATTATCTGCTAATTGATCTTCCTCCAGGAACGGGTGATGTGCAATTGTCGCTTGCTCAACTTATTGATTTAAACGGAGCGGTTATTGTTACTACTCCGCAGGGTGTTGCTACTCTTGATGCATCGAAAGCGGGTGCAATGTTTAATCAGGTTAAAATTCCTATACTTGGAGTTGTGGAGAATATGAGCTATTTCATTCCGCCTGATATGCCCGATAAAAGATATTCTATCTTCGGCGAAGGTGGTGGGCAAAAACTAGCCGATTCTTTTAAGACGCCGCTCCTTGGAAAAATTCCCATGACCATGGATATCATGCAGTCTGGCGAAGCGGGCGATCCAATTGTTCACGCGCAAAAATCAGGCGCAGTAGCAAGCGCATACTCTGATATATTCGCTAAACTAGAAACCGAAATCGCAAACTGGGAATAGTGTGCAGTCACCTCGAACATGCGAAGGCGTTGGGCGCGACCAAGCGCAGGGCGGAAAAATCGTGAGAGGTCTATTTGACAATACCACAGCGTATTAAGCAAAATAGATCTCTCACGAAAAGGCTGTTCGAGATGACCGTTTAATCCATGTATAAGAATCTAATCATTATTTTCCTTTCTCTGGCACTTGTGCAATCGGGGAGTCTTCTGATGACTTCTACGAATACATTGATTGGGCTTGAATTGACAGGAAGTGAGTCATTATCTACACTTCCAGTTTCCTTAAATATTATTGCCTCCCTTCTTCTTACTATACCGGCTTCTTTTTTTATGGCTCGATTTGGAAGGAAGAGTGGATTTCTATTAGGAATTCTTTTTGGTCTTGTGGGGACAAGTTTTGTTATCCTCGGTTTACATACAAGGAGCTTTGTAATATTTTGTATGGGAAGTATTTTTATGGGATTTTTAAATTCCTTTTCCACATACTTTCGTTTTGCCGCTGCCGAAGTATCTCATCGTGATTTTAAATCTCGTGCTGTATCTCTCGTTCTAGCAAGTGGTGTTATTGCTGCTCTTATTGGACCAAATCTTTATAAATGGGGACTTAGTGTTTTTCAAGAACTCAAATTCATGGGCGGGTTTATTTTATTATACCCCTTGTATGCAATTGCATTTACAATTCTATTGTTTCTAAATACAGGAAAACCCGCTGCGATGAACTGGAGGACTAGCAAATCAACCAAAGAATTATTACTTAAAACTCCCCTTCTTAAAATCATTGCCCTTGGAAGTTTTGCTTACATTGTAATGGTGCTGATTATGGTAGCAACTCCACTCGGTATGAATCATTATCATTTTGGAATGAATGATATAACCCAAGTGATTCAGTTTCATGTTCTAGGAATGTTTGTGCCTTCTTTTTTTACAGGAAGTCTTATTAAGCGTTTTGGTGACAGGAAAATAATGTTAGCCGGTGCAATTCTCTTTTTGATTTGTGCATGGATTAATTTTATTGGTCATTCTCATATGCATTTTATATCTTCCCTGATTCTTTTAGGAGTAGGTTGGAATTTTTTATACGTTGGTGCAACTACACTTCTCTCTTATCAGATTCACGCTGAAGATCAACCGAAAGCGCAGGCACTCAATGATTTTTTTGTCACCGCCTTTGCTGCGATTTCAATAGCATCTTCCGGCAAACTTCACGAAGCACTAGGTTGGGCTAATTTGAATTTACTCGCAGTTCCCATTACTATATTGGGGATAGTTATCATTATGCGCAAACATAAAGTGATTGGGTGATTTAGAATTTGTAAAAACATTTCCATTGTATTTACGCATTGTTATTAAGATAAGAATTTAAACAGTCATTTCGAACATCGCTTGGCGGCTGGAAACTCCATGCAAATGGGAGATTGTGAAAACTAATGGCTAACGATAGTGTTAAGCAAGATAGACCTCTCACGATGAAGCTGTTCGAGGTGACAGTAGTAAAATCATTCTTATCTTAATTGCATTGATCGAAGCTGGACGAAATGTTTAGATTCCTTTTTTTATCAAAAAAAATACTATAGGAATTCGAAAGTATCAGTTTTTAAAACAGGTTCTGGAGAAAATTCGATGTTCTTACCCGTTTCGCCAATGAATGTTTTTGGTTTAAGAAAATTAGATATTACTTGAGATTAACTTGTTTTCCTAAATTCTGGCATATGTTATGCCACAAAGTAAAGATATCTCCTCCGTATTAATCATTGGTTCCGGTCCGATAGTTATCGGGCAGGCTTGCGAGTTCGATTACTCTGGAACTCAAGCAGCAAAAGCACTCAAAGAAAAAGGTCTTCGGACAATTTTGGTGAATTCAAATCCAGCTACCATCATGACCGACCCGATGCTTGCAGATGCAACTTACATTGAACCACTTACCGTTTCGGTTCTCACAAAAATTATTGAGAAAGAAAAACCTGATGCTGTTCTTCCTACTGTCGGTGGACAAACTGCACTCAATTTGGCAATGAATTTAGTCAAAGAAGGAATTCTGGAACGTTATGGGGTAAAGCTCATAGGAGCTCAAGCAGAGGCAATTAAAAAAGCAGAGGATAGAGACTTATTTAAAAAAGTAATGCTCTCTATCGGAATGAATGTCCCTAAGTCAGGTCTTGCTACCAATATGGAAGAGGCAAGAAAAATAAAAGATCAAGTGGGGATACCATTGATTGTCCGCCCAGCCTTTACTCTCGCAGGAACAGGCGGTGGGCATTGTCCAAGAGAAGAAGATTTCGAAGAAGTGGCAATGAAAGGGTTAAATGCTTCTCCTATCAGTCAGATATTAATTGAAGAGTCTGTAATCGGTTGGAAAGAATACGAATTAGAGGTTATGCGAGATACGGCGGATAACGTTGTAATTATTTGCTCTATCGAAAACATTGATCCAATGGGAGTTCATACGGGAGATTCCATTACAGTCGCTCCACAACAAACGTTATCCGATAAAGAATATCAATCCATGCGAGATATGGCTCTCAAAATTATTCGAGAGATTGGAGTTGAGACAGGTGGGTCTAATATACAGTTTGCGGTAAATCCGAAGAATGGGGATGTAATTGTAATTGAAATGAATCCGCGGGTTTCTCGTTCATCCGCTCTTGCCTCTAAGGCGACAGGTTTTCCAATTGCTAAAATTGCTGCTCTACTTGCCATTGGTTATACACTAGATGAAATCAAGAACGACATAACGCGTGTTACCCCCGCAAGTTTTGAACCTTCTATTGATTATGTTGTTACAAAAATTCCACGTTTTGCATTTGAAAAATTTCCCGGCGCAGATAGCACACTTGGAGTTCAAATGAAAGCGGTTGGTGAATCTATGGCGATTGGACGAACCTTTAAAGAAAGCTTTCAAAAGGCTCTCCGCTCTTTAGAAAATGATAGACTTGGTTTTGGTTCAGATGGTTATCTAAAAGAACTCATCGAATTACATAAAATACCCGCTTCTGAGAAAAAAGCATTTATAACTAAAGCAATTAAAATTCCTACAGACAAACGAATCTTCAATTTAAAGTTAGCGTTTAACGCCGGTTTTACAGTAGAAGAAATTGCAACCATCACTGGAATGGAGCCATGGTTCCTACGGCAAATGGAAGATATCCACAAGGTAGAATTTGAGTTTATTGAAAAAGGATTTGCCGTTATCCGCAAGATGAAACAATTTGGTTTTTCCAATCGACAACTTGCTTATCTTTCTTCTAAAGCAGAGATTGATTCTATTTTAGAATCTGAGTCTATTGTAAGTAAAATTAAATCCAAAGTAAATTCAATCCTCGTTAAAAAAGAAAAAGAAGTAGAAGACTATTTAATCAAAGAAAAAATCTTTCCTGTCTACAAAAGAATTGATACCTGTGCGGGAGAATTTGAAGCATATACTCCTTACTTCTATTCAACCTATGATACCGAAGATGAATCCAATGTAACCGATGCAAAATCTGTTATGATTCTTGGTGGTGGTCCAAATCGAATTGGTCAGGGTATTGAATTTGACTATTGTTGTTGTCATGCTTCGTATGCACTCCAAGATATGGGTGTTGAATCTATCATGGTAAATTCTAATCCTGAAACTGTATCGACTGATTATGATACTTCGGATAGACTTTATTTTGAGCCACTTTGTCTTGAAGACGTAATGAACATTTACCGCAATGAAAAACCGGTAGGCGTTATCGTTCAGTTCGGGGGGCAAACACCACTTAAGCTCGCAAATGAATTAGAAAAACGAGGCGTTCCTATTCTTGGAACAAGTCCTGATTCGATTGATCGTGCAGAAGATAGAAAAAGATTCGTAGAAGTTTTACAAAAACTAAATCTCAAACAACCTGCAAACGGTATGGCATCAAGAAGAGAAGATGCACGTAAAATTGCAAAAGAAATTTCTTATCCTGTCTTAGTTCGTCCTAGTTATGTTTTGGGTGGTCGAGCAATGGCAATCATCAACGATGAAGCCGGTCTTGATAAATACATGGATGAGGCTGAGGAAATTTCAGAAGAAAGACCAATTTTAATTGATTCCTTCTTAGACAGTGCCGTGGAAGTAGATGTGGATGCGTTATCCGACGCAGAGACTGTATTTATCGCAGGAATCATGGAGCATATCGAAGAAGCGGGAGTGCATAGTGGGGATTCGGCTTGTATGCTTCCACCGCAAAATATTTCCGAGAAAATGCTTATTGAGATAAAAGCGGCTACTCGTAAATTGGCGCTTGAGCTTGGAGTAAAGGGACTTATTAACATTCAGTTTGCAATCAAAGAAGAAACTCTTTATATTTTAGAAGTAAACCCAAGAGCATCTAGAACAGTTCCTTTTGTTTCTAAAGCGATTGGAATTCCGATTGTAAAGTATGCTACAATGATTATGCTCGGAAAAAAACTAAAAGATTTAATTCCAGCAGATGAGTATTCAGTTAAGTTAGTCAATGTAAAAGAAGCTGTTCTTCCATTTAATAAATTTCCAGGCGTAGATACAATTCTCGGTCCTGAAATGAGATCTACCGGAGAAGTAATGGGAATTGCCGCTACTGCCGGTGAAGCTTATTTGAAAGCACAAATCATGGCAGGGGAAGAGACTCCTAAAGGTGGAACGATTTTTGTAAGTATCAATGATAAGACTAAGCAAGATTTGCTTCCTTATATCGTTAAGCTTTCGAAGTTAGGCTACAACCTAATAGCCACTAAAGGAACTCATAAGCTTTTGTCGGATAACGGTGTTATGTCGCTCGTGATCAACAAACTTCATGAAGGTTTTCCGAATGTTGTGGATTATATCAAAGATAAGAAGATTAATCTAATCATCAATACTCCTCTCAGTCGGGTAACTAGAGACGATGCGTTTGCCATTAGACAAGCAGCGATCAAATATCGAGTGCCATGTTTGACTACTGCGGAAGCAGCAAGAGCGCTAGTTGATGGGCTCGTTGAGATGGGAAATAAAGGCTTTAGCATTCGATCTCTGCAAGAGATTCATAAAAAGTAGAATACTTTGCCACAGAGACAAACAATGTTTGTTGAGACAAGGGAAAATTTAGACACGAAGGGCTGAAGGAAAGAATGATTTTTGTAATCTGCTCAAGTGGTCTTCATGTCCTGCCTGGTGAAAAATCTTAATTCCACCGATTGAGGTCTGAGTGGCAGAAATTACGCCTTATGTCTGTTAGCCGCCCACCATTGGACAAGGTTGATAGAAAAAAATAGCACAAAAGAAATTACAAGTGTAGACACTGCAAGCGCAGTCGCTCCTACATAATCATACTGTTCTAGCTTTGTGAGAATCAGCAAAGGAGTAATTTCACTTACCATAGGCATATTTCCTGAAATAAAAACTACAGAGCCATATTCGCCTAATCCACGCGCAAACGCTAAAATAAATCCGCTGATTAGAGCAGGCAAGATAGTTGGGAAAATTACTTTGAAAAAGGTTTGCAGCCTGTTAGCCCCGAGACTTGCAGCGGCTTCTTCTACTTCTTTGTCTAATTCTTCTATCACAGGCTGAACGGAGCGAACGATAAACGGTAGACCTATAAAAACTAACGCAACAAAAATTCCAGCCGGTTTATACGCGATGAAAATTCCAGCAGGCTCTAAGAATCTACCAAACCAACCATTCTTAGAATAAATAGTTGCCAGTGTAATTCCGGCTACAGCAGTTGGAAGGGCAAATGGCAAATCAATGAGTGCATCTACAATTTTTTTCCCAAAGAAATTATAGCGAACTAAAACCCAAGCAATCAGAAGACCAAAAACAGCATTCGTCAGAGCCGCAAGAAAAGAAGCTCCAAAGCTAAGTTTATAAGAAGCAATTACTCGGGGCTCAGTTATTACACTCCAAAATTCAGCGAAGCTTAAAGAAGAAGTTTTTATAAAAAGTCCAGCAATGGGGATAATTACAATTATGCTGAGATAAAAAACTGTGTATCCGAGTGAAATTCCAAAGCCGGGTAGTATACTTTTTTTCTTTCCGAACATATTTACTTTTCCTTTTAATTTTAGATTGCGTAATCTTGCGATTCATCGAAGAAGATTCTGGTCTCTTTGGGGCTAACAAAGACTTTGTCCGCTTTCTTTATTCCCAATTCTTTATAACGTTGCATTGGAATTTCTACGAGTATAGGTTGATTGAACTCGTCTAATAATTCAACTCTCACAAGGGAGCCTGCTGGACTGATATGCTCTATCACCGCACTTGAAATTGTGTCAGCCTGTTTTGTGCGATGAATATCAAAATGATAAGGACGAATATAAATAAAGGCTTTGTTATTGTCTGACTTAGCTTCGCCTTTATGTTCTAACTCTTTGTCGCCTACGAACAATTTGCCGCCCTCGACTCTTCCGTGAAATAGATTTACATTTCCAATGAAATTGTAAACAAACGGAGTAGCCGGATTTGTATACACTTCTTCTGGAGTTCCAACTTGTTCAATTTTTCCTTGATTCATAACAACTACTCTATCAGCAACTTCAAGTGCCTCTTCTTGATCGTGTGTTACAAATACACTTGTTACATGAATTTCATCATGAAGTCTTCTGAGCCATCGTCTGAGTTCTTTTCTTACTTGAGCGTCTAACGCACCAAATGGTTCATCTAAAAGAAGGACTTGTGGCTCAACAGCTAAGGCTCGTGCGAGTGCGACTCTTTGTCTTTGACCACCGGAAAGTTGTGATGGGAATCTATCATGTAGCAATTCTAATTTTACAAGTTTCAAAAGACTCTCTACCCGATCTTTAATTTCAGATTTAGAAGGACGCACGCTTCTAGGGCGAACTTTAAGTCCGAAGGCAACATTTTCAAACACAGTCATATGTTTAAATAGAGCATAGTGTTGAAAAACGAATCCAACTTTTCTTTCACTTACATGTTTCTTAACAGTATCCTCTCCTGAAAAAAGGATCGAGCCGGAGTCTGGATGTTCAAGACCGGATATTATCCGGAGTAATGTTGTTTTGCCGCAACCGGAAGGACCGAGTAACGCAACAAGCTCTCCAGCTTCAATTTTTAAATTTAAACCTTTGATGGCATGAAACTTTCCAAAATGCTTATTGATATTTTGAATTTCTATACTCATGATTTATCACCTTTATGACTGAAGTAATTTATAATTTCTTTTATGATTAAAGTTGCGATAGCGGCTAATGTTAAAATTGAAGCTACGGCAAATGCACCAACATAGTTATACTCGTTATATAAAATTTCTACATGCAATGGGATAGTGTTCGTTAGCCCCCGAATATGTCCGGATACGACAGATACAGCACCAAATTCTCCCATCGCTCTTGCATTGCAAAGAATTACTCCATACAAAATTCCCCATTTGATATTTGGTAATGTTACTTTCCAGAAAGTTTGCCAACCACTTGCGCCGAGGATGATTGCCGCTTCCTCTTCCTCTGAGCCAAGGGATTGCATAATTGGTATTAGCTCCCGTGCGATGAATGGGAACGTTACGAAGATAGTTACAAGCACAATTCCGGGTGTTGCAAAAATAACTTTGATATCATGATTGTATAAGTATTCTCCGAAGTAGCCTTGCGTTCCAAAGATAAGAACATAAATCATTCCTGAAATGATTGGTGAGACTGAGAAGGGAATGTCAATTAAAGAAATTAACAAACTCCTTCCAGTAAATTCAAACCGTGCGATTGCCCAAGAGGCAGCCACTCCAAAAATTAAATTCAGAGGCACTGTAAAAAGCACTGCAATCAATGTAAGCTTCATTGCGGAAACTGCCATTGGGTCAGTGATACTTTCCAAATATACTTCATATCCTTTTTCAAATGCGTAAATGAAGATCGAGAACATAGGAACAACCAAAACAATCAGTATAAAGAGCAGTGCAATGGATGTTAAAATAAATTTTACAAAAAAAGATTCAGAGGTATTTAAATTGTTTTTCATTTTCTTACGCCGAGTTTTTTCTTTCCAAGCCTGCATACCATATCCAATATATTAAACTTTTTGTCAAATATATTACGCGACATTGTGTCGTTTTAGGGAAACTAGGGAAGAATTTCATGTGAAAGTATTCAAGAATTGAATATCTAGGCATAATTTATTGGATAGGAAAATTACCCTTCCTATTTTATTTGGTTAATAACTCACGAACGAGAGGGTGAATATGAAACAAAAAATGAAGGTATTTTTAATTGTTAGTTTTCTTTTCGCAATACAAGCATTATCCGCTAAGGATTCTATTTTAAATGTATCGTATGATCCGACAAGAGAATTTTATAAGGCTTACAACGAGTTATTTGCAAAGCATTGGAAAACAAAATCAGGAAAAGAAATTGAAGTCAATCAATCTCATGGTGGTTCAGGTAAGCAAGCTCGCTCGGTGATTGATGGACTTGAGGCAGATGTAGTAACACTTGCGCTTGCTTATGATATAGATTCCATTTCTGAAAAAGCCAAAAGACTTCCTGCTGATTGGCAAAGGCGGCTAACACACAATAGCTCTCCCTATACATCGACTATCGTATTTCTAATCAGAAAGGGCAATCCTAAAGGTATTAAAGATTGGAATGATCTAATTAAGCCGGGAGTGTAGGTAATAACGCCTAACCCCAAAACGAGTGGTGGTGCGAGATGGAATTATATGGCAGCCTGGGGATATGCGCTTAAAGCAAATAAGAATGACGAAGAGAAAGCCAAACAGTTCGTAACCGCTCTTTATAAAAACGTAAAAGTATTAGACTCAGGTGCAAGAGGAGCAACGACTACGTTTGTAAATCGTAAAATCGGTGATGTTCTAATCAATTGGGAAAATGAAGCGTATCTTTCTTTGAAAGAAGCAGATCCAAAAGACCCGGTAGAGATTATTGTTCCATCTACAAGCATTTATGCTGAGCCTCCTGTTGCTCTCGTTGATTCTAATGTTGACAAACATAAGACGAGAGAAGTATCAGAAGAGTATTTGAAATTTCTTTATTCTGTTGAAGCACAAGAATTGGCTGCCAAGAACTTTTACAGACCGACGCTTGATTCTGTTTTAAAGAAATACAAATCTACTTTCAAAGATGTAAAACTTTTTACGATTGATGAAATTGCTGGCGGATGGAAGAAAGCGCAGGAAAAGCATTTCAAAGACAAAGCCTTGTTTGATCAGATCTATTCGAACAAATAAAAAATTCTTGCAATCACAATAA
Source organism: Leptospiraceae bacterium (assembly GCA_016708435.1). NCBI lineage: Bacteria > Pseudomonadati > Spirochaetota > Leptospiria > Leptospirales > Leptospiraceae > Leptospiraceae bacterium. The sequence continues at coordinate 103,757 of JADJFV010000033.1, forward strand.
ATTGAATACGATGACTGCTATGAAACAATTTGTCATCGTATTCCTTTTTACTTTTTCTCTTTATGCAGAGCTTTCGAAAGCGGAAAAAGACAATCTCACAAAGACAGCAGAATGGCTTGCGGCATTCGATATAAAATATTCCAAAGCATGGACTCCGCCTGATAGCAATAAGCCGGTGAAGCTAGACTGCTCCGGGACTGTTCAATATCTATACAGCAAAGCATTGAGCAAAACAATGCCACGCGATTCTTATTCGCAATACAATTTTTTCAAAGAGAAGGGCTGGTTGTTTCAGCCTCCGAAAGGTGCGGATAATAAGGTGAATACGGAAGAATTAAAAAAGCAATTAAAGTTTGGTGATTTAATCTACTGGCAGGATTCATACAATGTGCCACCCGATAGAACACCACCAGTAAGTCATGTTATGATCTATATGGGAACGGATGTAACAGGCGTTATGCGCGTTGCAGGCTCTAATACCTGGGGCGATGGTCTAATCACGAAAGGAGGAGGACCTGATATTTATGTATTTGACCCAAATCAAAAGATTGGTTGTGTTAGAGAAGTTGAAGGAGATAAAAAGAGCAAATGCTTGCGTGATAGTGCCTTCATTGGCTTCGCACGATTTGACGCTGAAAAGCAGGTAATAGAGATTAAACCCAAAGAAGATAAAAATCCAGACATAGTAACTCCAAAGGAAAACAGTCATGATCCTCAAAAGCCAGATCCAGATGTGGAACTAAGATGAAACTACTAGAAAAAGTAAAAGCCAATCTCAATCGAAAATTAATGTCTTCTTCTGTTTTGAAGGTATTAGAAGAAGAAGAGTTAAATGGTGCAATCATTGCAAATCGATTTAGATATTTGTTTTTATTTTTAATTGTTGCAGGGGCAGCAATTAATCAATTTGAAATAAAAGATTTGGAAGCACGAAATAAAGGAATTATCATTTATGTGACAGGATTTTTTATTTATTTTGCGATTACTATTTTTCATACCCGCATTTTGACTTGTGGTAATAAAAATAAAATTCGCTTTTTTGGCTTTGTGACTGTTCTTTCTGATTTTGCTGTTTTGACAGGAATGATGTTTTCCTGGTATAAGTTGGAGAGTGCGGATAATTTTAATTATTTTCTGAAAAATCCATCCTTTATATATTTTTTGTTTCCTTTCATCTTGTCCTTAATACAAATTCGTTTGTCTTTAACGATAGTTTCCATAGTTGCGTTTCTTAGTATTCATATTTCTTCTGTTATATATGGAATGTATTTAGGTGTTCCCTTATCAGTTGATTGGAAATTGTATATTTTAGGAGATCAAATATATACCAGTGATTTATTTCTTTCTAGACCAATAGCTTACAGCAGTTTGGCGCTAGCGATTGGCTTTTCTATTTATAGAACCATTTTTATGGTGAAAAGAATTGGAACTATCGAAGCAGAAAAAAAATCTCTTAGTAAATATTTTTCTCCTGAAATTGTCGAAGAGATTACAAAAAATCCTGAGGTGTTAAATCAAGGAAAAAGGCAAGAGGTCACGATACTCTTTCAGGATATTCGCAATTTTACAAAAATGTCAGAGGGAATGAATCCGGATGAATTGGCTGAATTCTTAAATGAATTTAGAGCAAGGATGACGAATGTAGTATTTGCAAATGGAGGAACATTAGACAAATACATTGGAGATGCAATCATGGCAACGTTCGGAACACCGAATGTTACGCCTAACGACACGGTGAATGCGGTCAATACAGGATTACAAATGTTATCCTCACTAAGCGAATGGAATATGATTCGAAAGAAACAAGGCAAAGAAGAAATACGAATTGGAATTGGTCTTCATTGTGGAGAAGTTTTTACTGGTAGTGTTGGATTTGCCGGTAGAATGGAATATACCGTTATCGGAGATGCAGTCAATACTGCTTCTCGTATAGAAAGTCTTTGTAAGCAGTTTCAAGCAGAGTTTTTGATTTCCGATGAGGTCTATCAAAAAGTTAAGAATTCGATTCAAGCAGAAACTCTTCCATTAGTTGAAGTAAAAGGAAAAGAAAAACCCTTACAGGTTTACAAAGTTATTTCCTGATAAAATAATGGCAAGCACAGAGGCGATAATTAAATATTGAATAAAGGAACTGAGAATAAAATGAAATCAAAATTAGATTTAATCAAAGGCGGTATATGGGGAGTATGCGTTGGTGATGCACTTGGGCTACCTGTGCAATTTAAACTAAGAAATTATTTTAAGCGAGCACCGGTGAGCGATATGATTGGTTATGGAACATTTAATTTACCTCCGGGTAGTTGGTCGGATGATACTTCGATGACACTTTGCATTGCAGAAAGTTTAAGTAGAGGATACAATTTAGACGATATAGCTAATAATTTTATAAAGTGGTTTCAGAAAGGCTACCTTACTCCTTATGGGACCGCCTATGATATTGGTGGCTCAACGAATAGCTCAATCAGGCGACTAGTAAATGGCACTTCTCCATTAAACTCTGGAGATGCAAATATTGAGGCTAATGGCAACGGATCTCTCATGCGAACTTTGCCTTTGGCTTATTACTTTCATTTCAAACAAACAGACGAGCCGACAAAATATAAGATGATAAAAGAAGTATCTGCGATTACTCACGCTCATCCGCTCTCAGTGATTTCTTGTTATATTTATATTGACTTTGCATTGCTGCTATTGCAAGGAATTTCCATCGAGAAATCTTTTCAAATCATTGTAGCGGATAAGAGCAAATACCTCGGGTATTTGAATCCAGCAGAGAAAGTTTATTTTCAGAATATTTTCGAAAAAGACTTAAAGAATTTCTCTGAGCCGCAGATAAAATCGAGTGGGTTTGTGATTGATTCTCTTGAAGCATCTTTCTGGTGTTTATTGAATTTTTCTGATTACAAGCAGACTGTAATTCAAGCAGTTAATCTCGGAGACGATACAGATACGATAGCCGCCATAGCAGGTGGAGTAGCCGGCATTCATTATGGATTTAGTTCTATTCCTGCGAATTGGGTGAGCACGATTGTAAAAGGGAATGATATAGATGCAGTTTGTGAGGTGTTTGCTAAGAGTTTTTAGTTTTTCATTTCTGAATATTGGTTCTAAAAATTTCTTTTGCATCTTTGTCGATAAATTGAACCAATGCATCTCTTTCTTTAAGGGTAACTACAATAAACCCCGCCTCTGCTTTTGCAAAGATAGAGAAGGGGTTACTCTTCATTTCGCGCACCTTTGAACCAGCTCCGGAGATAAAAAAGTGAGTTCTCTTCTTCGGATTTTTTAGAAATTGCAAATCATGATCGTGACCTGAAAAATACAAATCTACCCCGTTATTCTCTAAATTATCCAGGAACTCGCTTTGAAGGGAAACAGTATCTCCGTGGTCTCCGGCTGAATACACTGGATGGTGGCCAACAACGATTTTCCACTGCGAGGAATTTTCTCTCAAAACTATGTTCATCCAATTCAATTGTGTGACTCCCTTTTCTTTTCTCATATAAGACCTATAACGAAATCCCAAGAAATGAATGAACTCATTCGTATCTGTAATTACAAATAACACTTTCTTTGATTGAGTTAAGTTTTTCTCGAAGGAGTAATAAGGGCTAGGAATAATCCAAAAAGAATTTTTCTCACTATAATCAATTAGGCTTTGAATATTGCCCATATAATCGTGATTACCCAGTGCGATATACCAGGGAATTTTGTTTGAAGCGGGATAAATTTTCTCAAACGATTCTTGGAAATGTAGATCGTTTATATCATTGACTCCGGTTTGATAAAAATTATCTCCCGTCGTGAGGATAAAGTCTATTTTCTGCTGGGTCCTGATTTTATTCATAGCAGAGGCAACTTGCTTTTGAAAAAAATTTCCCTTTTCGCCCCAATCTCCAATAACGATAAATCGCAATTCACCTCTCGATTTTTCTTCTTTTTGATTTTCAGTGGAATAATTCTTAGTCGTCGGTCTTGGGTTAGGCATTCTGTGAATCATGAACTCACAGGCGGAAAAAGTGGCTAATATCAAAAGAAACAGGAGAATGGTAGGTGTTTTCGAATTCATTTTGGCTTTTGTTGAATTAAATTCTGAGTGAGCCTTTCTTTCAAGGAAAATTTGAATGTGTAGAGAATTCTAAATCTAGGGAAATTCAAAAATGGACGATAAGAGAAAGAGGATACTTCATTCTAATTCAATTATATCTAGAGTGAATATATTTTATGTCGAGAGGTTTTTGCTTGAGAAAACATTTTATAATTATTTTATTATTGGGAAGTTTTAAATTATTTTCTGATTCGAATCAGCTTCCATCCGAGTTCGCCTATAACTTTAATTGTGCAGCGGCTAAGAGTTGTAATCTTCTACTGAATCATACAGAGGAAGATCTATTTGAAATTGAAGACGGATATAAATATTACGGCAATAGTCTTGGTGAATTCTATTGTGAAGAAGTTTCTGCGGCAAAGAAAATAAAATGGAAGAGAACTCTTGGAGCTGGAATCTATGCTCGCCCTTTAATTTTAGATGACAAAGTGATTTTTGGCTCTAAAGATGGAGCGTTATACGCACTCAATAAAAACACTGGAAGTATTGTATGGAAATACAACACCGCAGGAGAGGTAATAACTTCGGCAGCGGCTAACAAAGAACAAATTGTATTTAGTAGCACAGATGGAAATATTTATTCGATTACACAAAGACATGGTGCAAGGAAATGGTTGCATTTAGCGAGTTATAAAATCAATACTAATCCCGTTGTATTTAACGACAAAGTTTTTTTTGGAGATGCGGACGGAAACTTTTATTGTCTAAGTGCGGATAATGGCTCTTTGCTCTGGAAGATACATCTTACTGGAACAATATTACCTCATCCATCTGTTGAAAAGAATACAATGTATATTGCGACTACAAATGATCTAATGGCAATCGACTTAAAATCTGGAAAGCAAAACTGGAAAGTGGGAATTCCTAAACTCAAAAAAGCAAGCGTAGTATTGGCAGGTGATAATCTTTTGCTTTATGATTTTATTGATTCAATCACTTATTATAATCCATGGTCTGGAAAGAAATTAGGAACTAGATTCCAAAAACCAGCAGGTAGGCAAAAGATTTACAATTTCGACGGGGAAGAAACCAATTAGCCGCTAATACTGATTTCCGTAAATGGAGCCTATAAGTTGACGATAGAGGACAAGGGAAAAGGGAATAAATACTGTATCTGTTTCCCTAATTCCTTCTTCATAACGGCGAAATTCTTTTAATATGATGCGAGCATCGGCAGTCGTATCTAAAAGTCCATTGTAAACGATTTCGGTATTTGTAAGTAGCGGCAAAGTTCCCTTATCCGACTTCAGTTTTACAGATAGCTCTCGGAGGTTAATGATTGTTCTCCGTATATCGGGTCGATTTTCTTCTAATGTATTGTGAGAGGCAATGAAAAAATCATCATAGTATTTTCCAGAAGGAGAGTGATAGGGGACATTTCCATCTTTGGGATAAATCGGCTTAAAGAATGTGCTCTTATCATCTTGAAAACTTCCCGGTTCAATGTCTATACTTCTTCCTGAAAAACTAGTTTTATTTTTAAATTTTACATCGTAGTTTTCCCAGAGAGTAATCGGTTCCCGCATAATGAGTGTTAGCTCAATGGCATGTGATTTTCCTGATTCAAGAAATCTTTGATCGGGAACATCTTCTACCGGAACTTTTTTAATTTCTTGAACGAGTCCGAAGTCAACTCCCTTGACAGAGACTTCTGTTCCTTCTCTAAGACCATCGATACGTGTGTAGTATAATTTCATTCGATAGGGATACATTGCATCCGTATTAGTTTTTTCAACGATAGTATAGTTGAAGCTAAGACCGAGTAGCCCGAAAAAAAATAAACCAACTATCGTATATTTCATTTTTTTACCTTTAGCGAAACCATTAACTCTTTGAGTTCTTCGCCCATAAAATCTATGTATTTTAAATCTCGACTCATCTTCCATAAGTTAATTGAACCTTCATAAATCAAAGCCATTTTGCGGGCAACTTTGTCTAAGTCGGTTGCTTTGTCGATTAACCCTTTACTTGATTGTTCTTGTAGGTATTTTTTATAAACAGAAGTCCAACTAAGCTCAATCTCTTTGAATTTAGAATTGAACTTTGTATTGCTTATATCAAGTTGATTTAGAAAATTTACGAATGGGCATCCATTGTATTTCTTTACCTTGCTCCATTTCTTTATTACACTTACCCATTTTGCTGCGAAGTCTTCTGGTGTCTTACTTGAATTCATAAGTGTCAGCAGAAAATCCCGATTAACCTCTTCTTGCTTTGTAAGATATTCTATCCCTAGTTCATCTTTGGATGGAAAATAATAATAAAAGGCGGGCTTGGTGAGTTTACATTTATCTAGAATATCTTGAACAGATGTATTCACAAAACCTTTCTCATAAATTAGCTCCATGGCTACTTTTAAGATTTTTTCTTTGGTTTTGTTTTTATTCTTTCTAATCATTGCACTGCGGCTAATTTTGCTTGTCTGCGACTTCGATCTTCTAATTCTCGTTCCGTTCCAAGATATTTAACACGAGTTCCCATTACATGATCAAATAGAGGAAACGTAACACAAAAATTCATATCCTGGTCAGGTCCCATATGGTGGTCGTAATGCCAGGGTAGATTTTCTCTTCCCCAGTCAGGGTCTAGGTGAGATTTCTTATGCACATAATAGTAATAACCCCCTGAAAAGAAAATTCCAGCTACAAAACTCGGAGAGATAAGAGCTAGAGGCAAATGAGCAATACCTCCAAGAACAAGTCCGGCTAGTTCTTTACTCTGTGGATTCCATTCGAGTAGGCTGCGCTCATACGACGGGTCTCTAAAATTATTTTGTCTCGTTAGTTTATGATGCTCTCCCCAATGAAATCTCCAAAAGCTATCCTTCTTCTTTCCTTCTTCGTGGAGTAAGTATTTATGTGCAACCCACTCAAATGCATTCGCATAAAATAAGCCAGTTATAAAGCCTAACATAGATTAACCTCTCTCTTTTTATTTTCTTACAATTTCTCTAACATTTTTAGCTAAGATTTTACTTTTTGTCTTTTCTAAATTTTCTTTTACTCTAAATTTTACAATCTTTGTGATGAGACTGACTGGTAGCGGTTTGTCGATTGGAAATTTTATGGCACCTTTAGAGTTTTCATATTTAGATAGGTCTTCTTTGAATTCTTCTATTCCAGATGCTGTCGGATAAAATCCAATATGGGAATTCCAAGCCGCATAGTATACTAGCATTTTATCTAATTGAAATGCGGGCATATTATAGCTGATAAGTTCTTCCGCCTTTGGAGCCGCAGATTTAATAATAGAGCGCATACTCTTAAGTAATTCCTGAATTTCTGTTGGAAAGGTTGCTATGTATTCTTCTACAGTCTTAAATTTTATTTGTGTTTTGCTGCTCATTTTCTCTCCTAGAAAAAATATTTATAATACAAAGGCTACTAAAGAAAGATCACCGAAATGGAAAATTTTGGCAAGCTGATTTATTATCCAATTCAATATGTATTTATGATAACTTCATTATAATGAAAGTCGCAAGATACACTTCTAAAATACTGAGTGGAATTGCAAAGTAAAGAATTGATATAGGCAAAACTCCCATATTTCCAATGACTAACCACATTAATACAAAGCCTGCGAACCAAGCAATAAAGACTGTTTCTAGCAAAGAAAACTTTTTAGAGATCGTATAAATTGTAATGGAAAAGGCTAACGACCATATACCCCAAATAGCTCCATTGATTGGACTAGAAGGGAATATGAGTCCAAGACTCTCGTAGTGTTTCGTCCAATGGGTTTTTAAAATAAATTCATTGCGAGCAAATTCAGAAATGCTGATCCATAAGAATGCTAGTAGAATGGCTGTAACTGTTTTCATTAAAACTCCTATCTTCAATGTAAATCATTTTAAAAACCAATTAATTTTGTAAAGTTGAAAAAGGCTCTTCTTGTTTTACAGACTTTCCCCATATCGTTTGAAGAAATCAAAGTAGTTTGTATTTTGCCGGAAAGATTTCCCCTTTGGATTTTGTTCTTTTGTATTTTCGCAATCGTAAGTAAAATCAGAATTATTTGTTTTAATAAAATTAAGAGCTTTGGCTGATAGCCCAACTTTTCGGGCTATTGCATAATAGTGACTATATCCATACACATTCCTAAACTTTTTCTTCTTGAGTAATTTCTTCTCCAGTTTTGTAAGATAATTGGTTAATAGCTTCTGATCATTCTTTACTTCCACAAATTTATCCTTTTGAAATTTATACAGGACTGGTAAAAGCTTTCCGGTATAATGTGGGTCTGGCTCTAAGGTATTGTAACAATTATTGATTTTAAATTTATAGTATTTGAAATCTGTTAAAATCAATTCTTTATTCTTATCTCGGTCTAAATCTCTGAGGCTAAACTCTATTATGTCCTCAACGGCTCCTTGCTTGAGTTCCTTGTTTTCCAAATAAAAATAGTATAAATTGGAACTAACCATTCCTTCTCCGCCGGTAGTTGCTTGAATGAAGAAAATTTTTTTTCCATTGATCTTTTTCTGTTTTGTTTTAATGATGAAATGCATTCCAATTAAGGATTCGTGTAATACTTTATTTGTTTTTACTTCGATGATTTTTATTTCGGAGACAAAACTAGAAACCGGTCGGACATGAACTTTGTGATCGCTCCCCCAATCATACTCTGTGGCAAACAGCATTTTTCCCGTAAAAAATATTAGAAGTATGAAAATGAAATGTCTATTTATCAATTGGCTTTGCCTCAATACTTGAATCTGTGATATAGAGCGGATAGCCGCACTTCTCATAATAGGAAAGAATAATGTCAGCAATCTCTTCTTCGAATTTATATTTATCTACCTCTTTTATTCTTTCGACTGAGATAAAATTATTATCTAGATAAATAGATTCGACTTTTTCTGTTTTAAATAGTAATTGAATCAAGTTAGGAAGTGAGCTATCAAATTGCTCTTTAGTCAACGCGTAAGTCTTGACTGGCGAATCAGGAAATACGACATACCTATCTAGTTGAAATACAAAGATAGAGTCATTCGATCTAGTTGATACTTCCAGGTGAACGTTTGGATAATGAAAGTAAGCCTCTTCTTCTGAGTGAAAGTCTATATATGAGCCCCGTAAAAATAATTCATCTTGCTCGCTTATGATGAGTGGTATAGGATAATCGTTTAAAGTCTTGCGAATAGATTTGTAATCGTCGAAGCCAACCTGACAAAGAATTTTTTCCTTTTGATAGACTACCACTACTTTGAATGCTGATTTGACATTAGCCGGTCTATTTTCTAAATGATTTTTTATTTTTTGAATTGCATTGTCGGAAAATTGTAAAGGAGACAGATTTACACTAATTGATTTACGCGGTTCTAGGAGAGAGAATAGCTTTGAAATTAAACTCATAATTACTAGAATATTTATATCTATTTGTTTTACAAAATTATTTTCCAAATTTCTCTATGCATTTTATTTTTTGCTTAAGGTTTTAGAATTATGTCCGATAAAACTCTTATGAGTATAGTATATTCTAAACCGCGGAGCTGCCCTTTGCTCCAGTAAAATGTGTGGATTAAACACACACGTAAGTGAGGGCAACGTCTCTCATTTATTTTTTGCGTTTACTATTCGATTTTCTCTTTTTTATATATGTGTGCATACACCTCATTAGCCAAAGTAAATGCAAAAAGAAATTCAAATCATAAACATCGATACCAAGCATCGAGCACAGGCGATAGAATTAGTAAATCAATTCTTTCGGCAAGTGAATGCAATGAAACTCGATGGAGTTTTTAAGATTAAGCCAAGAGCTGCAGTTAAGATGGTCGATATTTATTTAAAGCTCCAAGGCACGGGCAAAGTCGTATTTGTCGGTGCTTTCGAGGACGATGAATTAGTTTCCTTACTCATAGCTCGAACAGAAGAAAGACCTCATTTAGAAGAGGAAAAAATTTTATACATTGATCTGGCTGTTACCAAGAGAGGTCGTATGAAGAAAGGCTATATGCATTCTCTTCTGGATTATACCGAAAGCTGGGCAAAGAAAAAAAAGATTCCTGTTATCGAATTACGGGCTATAACAGAGAATCGCGATGCTGTTCGATTCTGGGCTAATCGTGGTTATTCGGACTTTTATATCCGATTTCGTAAGATTGTGAAAGGCTAATAGTAACTAGACTACGACTCGTTTTATCTCACGCGAATTCACAGGCTGAATAATTCCTAATTCGGTGACGATACCGGAAATATACTTTGCAGGCGTTACATCAAAAGATGGATTGAGTGCTCTTGCTTTAACAGGGGAGAGAATACCTTTTGGAAGGTAAGGATTTCCATTTAAATCTTTTAAGAAAGAATTTTGCGTTAGCTCTTCTTCTTCTCTCATCTCGATTGGAATTTGCGATCCATCTTTAATGGAAAAATCAAAGCTAGTCTTAGTTGCTGCCACATAAAAAGGAATTTTATTTTCCTTTGCGACAATAGATAGTGCATAGGTTCCAATCTTATTCGCAGTATCACCGTTAGGCGCAATTCTATCTGCACCAACAATCACCGCATCTATCTTTCGATTTTGAAATAACCAGGCACTCATTCCTTCTGCGATAATATAGCAGGGAATATTTTCTTCTTGCATTTCCCAGGCTGTAAGCCTTGAGCCTTGTTGGTAAGGTCTTGTTTCATCTGCATAGACCGTGAGTTTGTAACCTGCATCTCGAAGAGAGCGGATAATGCCGATTGCCGTTCCATGCCCTGCTGTAGCAAGTGCGCCGGTATTGCAATGAGTCAGAATGGAAAGTTCTTTTGGTCTTTTAGGAAAAAGACTTAAACTGTTTTTCCCAATTTGTAGATTCCATTTTAAATCTTGTTCTAAAAGAGATAATGCATATTTTTCAGATAATTGGATTAGCTCTTTCAGAGTCTTGGTTAAATATACGGTCTCGGTTATTAATTTTAAATAGTCTTCAATAGCAAGTCGGAGGTTAACAGCCGTTGGTCTCGACTCTAATAGAGTCTTTGTCTTGCGCAAAAAATTATTGTATACTAATTTCTCTTTTGCATTTTTTAATTCTAAGACTAATCCGAATATGCCGGTCAAGGCAATTGCAGGCGCACCGCGAACTACCATCGACTTTATGCAGAATATTACGTCTTCTAAAGACTTACAGTCGATGAATTCTTTACTCGCAGGAATCTTTCTTTGGTCAAGAAGAGAAAGTCTATTTCCTTTCCAAAGTATTGATTTGAGAATTTCTCTTTGCGCCATCATTGCTTTTGACTAAAAATAAAGGCAAAGGTAAGCTGTATCTTCCTTCACTCTCAATTGGAATTTTTCGTTAGCCGCTACTGTAAAAGATTCATTCTTTCCAAAATCTTTCCATTCTGATTCACCCGGGAGTTTAACAGTGAGTAACCCTGAGATGACAGTCATAATTTCTTTTTGTGAAGTTCCAAATTCATAGTGTCCGGGTGCCATTACCCCCACAGTGGCAGGCGCCTCATTTGTTTTAAATCCGATTGATTTTACTTTTCCTTCAAAATACTCATTTACTTTAAACATAATCTTCCTTCTTAATTAACAATAAAACTACTCTTTTTATAAAATGATTTTATTACAAGGAAAAACTCTTGCCTTAATTACTCCTAGTCTTTTTATATAGACAATATGGCAAAAAAAATCTCCACTGTAATTTTCTTATTTTATTTGTTTATTTTTTCCCTAACGTTTTGTAAAGACCAAAGTAGAAATCTGACAATCATTTCCGGATCAGAAAACGAATCGATGGAACCAATCATCAAGCGATTCGCTGATGAAAACAATTTAACAATTAATATGAAATACAAAGGCTCTGTCGATATCATGATAGATCTTGCTAAAGAAAATAATGAGTTTGATGCAGTCTGGCCTGCCAGCACTCTTTGGGTAGGACTCGGTGATACAAATAAAAAAGTAAAACACCTAAAGTCTATCATGACATCGCCTATCGTATTTGGAATCCGAAAAAGTTTGGCACTTGAACTTGGTTTTGTAAATAAAGAAGTAACTGTCAAAGATATATTAAGTGCGATTCGTTCTAAGAAATTAAAATTTATAATGACTTCTGCTACTCAATCAAACTCTGGTACCTCAGCGTATCTCGGATTTCTATACGCTCTCCTTGGCAATCCAGAAACGATTACTGAAAAGGATCTCGCAAATCCTACTTTAAGAAAAGATATGAAAGAACTGCTAAGAGGTATTAACCGCTCATCTGGTAGTTCCGGCTGGCTCAAAGAACTTTTCTTAAATGGAAAATATGATGCAATGGTAAATTACGAATCTCTAATATTAGAAACTAATAAAATACTTGTCTCACGAGGAGAGGAGCCTCTTTATCTAGTCTATCCAATTGATGGAATTGTTATTTCTGATTCCCCCTTAGGCTATATCAATTCGGGAAATCAAAAGAAAGAAGAATCTTTCAAGAAATTACAAGACTATCTTTTATCAGAAAAGATTCAAAAAGAAATTTTACAATCAGGACGACGAGTGGGATTTGGTGGAACAATTGAGAACTCAGATAAAACTGTGTTTAATCCAGATTGGGGTGTTGATACACAAAAAATTATTTCTCCTATTAAACTTCCCTCTGCTGATATTATTCGAAAAGCACTTAGCATTTACCAGCAAGATTTTAGAAAAAGTTCTTATACTGTATTCTGTCTAGATTTTTCTGATAGCATGACCGGCAAAGGTGAAAAAGAATTAAAGGAAGCAATGAATTTACTTTTAGATAAGAAAAAAGCAGAGCAATACTTTATTAACTTTTCTCCCTCGGACAAAATTGTTGTTATCCCCTTCAGTGATATAACAATTGATACTTGGAAAGCTAACGGCAATAATCGGAAAGAAATTGAAACTCTAAACTCGCAGATTCAAGAATTGGCGCCAAGTGGGGCAACTGATATTTATTCTCCTGTTATAGAAGCCCTTGCAGAATTGGAAAATATTGATACAGACCAATACTCTCCTGCAATTATTTTGATGACGGACGGAGTCTCAAACTCTGGAAAGGAATTTGCAGACGTTAGCCGCAAATATAAGAACGCAGGAGTAGACATTCCTGTGTTTTCCATTATGTTCGGTGAAGCTTCGGAAAGCCAATTAAAAGAAATTTCTAAACTAACTCACGCGCGAGTATTTGATGGTAGATCTGATTTGATACAGGCATTTCGAACAGCCAAAGGTTATAATTAATGAAAAATTTTCTTAAAGATAAAGTAACCGTAAAAGGAAATTTATTTGCGGGGTTAACGGGTGGTAGCCTATTCTCGTTTTTCTTTTTGTTTTTAAATCTTCCGCTCACTGTATCAGTGCCTGCGTCTATCGTTTCTTATATTGCAGGGCTAATGATTTTTGCTAAAGCAAATAAAGATTACAATTTGAATTTTGATATTGGTTCCGGGGAAGGGAAAAGATCGAAAGAAATTTTACAAGAATTTCTAAAGAAAATCAATGATTTAAAATTTCATGCGTCTTCTATCAAGAATGCAAAGATTAAGCAAAAGACGGATGAAATTATTTTAGTTGTAGAAAAAATTTATTCTAATTTCGAAAAAGATCCTTCGGATATCACACAAGCGAGACAATTTCTTTTGTATTATATGGAATCTACTGTAAAAATCATTCAACTATATGTCGACTTGAGTTCACAGGATTCCAATTCTAAAGAATTAAAAGCCGCTCTCGTAAGAGGGGAATCAATTTTAGATTTGATTTTACATGCGTTTCAAGTGCAGCAATCACGATTTTTGAGTAATGATGTAATGGATTTTAATACAGAGATAGAAGTGTTAGAGAAGACTTTAAAAATGGAGAGCATGGAGTAAGATATGGATGATTTGAATAAAATAATTGGCGTAATAGTATTAGCCGCAATGATTGGAGCCGGGATCTTTTTTAAAATGTATAAGTCCGATTCTGATGCAATCGTTTTAAAGGGTTATATCGGAGGAGAGAAGGCAAATTTTCTTGAGAACGAAAAAGTTAAAAAAATTTTAAAGTCAAAATATAAAATTATCATAGAATATTCAAAAGCTGGCTCTATCGAAATGGTGCAAAGCTCTCCTGTGGATAATATGGATTTTCTCTGGCCTTCGAGTCAAGTAGCCCTCGAATTATTTAAAATTAAGAATCCAAAGAAGATTGTAAAGTCTGAGATTATTTTAAATTCTCCCATCGTTTTTTATAGCTGGGATTTAGTGGCAGATGCACTTATCAAAGAAGAAATTGTAACAAAAAAAGAAAATTCATTCTATATCAGTGACTTCAAAAAGCTAATACAAATTATCTCCTCTAAGAAAAAATGGAATGATATTGGTTTAAAAGAATTGTATGGAAATATTCTTATTCTCTCAACTGATCCAACTAAGTCAAATTCAGGAACAATGTTTGCTGGGTTGCTCGCAAATATAATAAGCGGAGATACGTTAGACGAAAGTTCTCTTCAAGAAGTGGGAGCCGAAGTAAGAGATTATTTCGCAAGACTCGGTTATATGGAAACATCTTCTTCTGATTTGTTTGAACAGTATTTAAAAACAGGAATGGGTGCAAAACCAATCATCGCCGGATACGAAAATCAAATTGTAGAATTTTCAATTGAACATGCTGACTTCTGGCCGAAAGTAAAAGAGAAAATTCGAATCCTATATCCGATTCCTACTGTTTGGAGTTCACAACCACTGATTATTTTAAATCCAAGAGCGGTTCATTTAATCACTGCCTTACAAGACAAAGAGATACAACAGATCGCATGGGAAAAACACGGATTTAGAACTGGAGTGATTGGACAAGAGAATGATCCGAAAATTTTAGAAGTCGTTGGTATTCCTGAGAGCATAACGCAGGTTGTTCCCATGCCAAATCCAATCATCATGGAAAAATTAATCAAAATAATTAAACCCTGAATTAAATAAACTATGAGTAAACTTCCGATTCACGAAGTATTAGAAGAAGTAAAGAATACTCTTAGAGCAAATCAGACCGTAATTTTAGAAGCGGCACCGGGAGCAGGCAAGACTACTGTTGTTCCTATTTCGCTACTCGAAGAAGAATGGTTGAGAGGCAAATCGATATTACTCTTAGAGCCAAGGCGACTCGCTGCGCGCAATGCTGCAAGTCGTATGTCAAATACTCTGAAAGAAGAAGTTGGTGGAGTTGTAGGTTACAGAATTCGTTTTGAATCGAAGGTTAGCTCTCGCACTCGAGTAGAAGTAGTGACAGAAGGAATTTTTACAAGAAGAATTCAATCTGATCCCGAGCTAAAAAACGTTGGGCTTGTTATCTTTGATGAATTTCACGAGAGAAATTTACAAACCGATCTAGGACTAGCACTTGCTCTTGAAGTGCAATCAGCATTACGCGAAGACTTAAAGATTTTAGTCATGTCTGCGACGTTAGACGGGAAAATGCTTTCTAGTTTTTTAAGTGCACCTGTTGTTAAGAGTGAAGGGCGAGTCTATCCTGTTGATGTTCGTTATACCAATGCATCCAAAGATAAATTGAATGTGGCAATTCTTTCTGCAATTAAAACTGCTCTAGCGGATAAGGGTGATATACTTGTATTCCTGCCAGGCTCAGGTGAGATTAGAAGAGTCCAAAGAGAGCTAGAAGAAAACTTTAATCTTGTGAATACTCTTATTTGTCCGCTCTATGGAGATCTTTCTCCAAAAGACCAAGAGATTGCGGTGAATCCAGATAAGTCTGGAAGAAGAAAAATAATATTATCCACAAACATTGCAGAGTCCAGTTTGACGATTGAAGGAGTAGGCATTGTAATTGACTCCGGTTTTTGTAGGATACCGCGCTTTGATCCTTCTAGCGGAATGTCAAAGCTTGTCACGACTGAGATCGCAAAAGATTCTGTCACACAGAGAACGGGTCGTGCAGGTCGGCTTGGTCCCGGCATCGCCTATCGTATTTGGTCAAAGGAAGAAGAAAAACACTTCGCCGAAAAAACGAAACCAGAAATTTTAGAAACAGAACTTTCTCAATTCTTACTTGAAGTAAGTTCTTGGGGCGCTCAGGTAGAAGATTTACGACTGCTTGATACACCACAGGAAAGTTCAGTGGCTCGTTCCAAATCTCTTTTGCAAAGCTTGCAGCTTTTAGATAAGAGCGGAAGAATTACTGAATTAGGAAAACAAGTCATTAAACTGCCTTTGCATCCTAGGTTGGGGTATATGATTGTTACCTGCTTCCATACAGAGGATTTATACCTAGCCTGTATACTTGCTGCTCTATTGAATGAAAAAAACATTTTCTCTGCAGGTCATTTCAGTTATCGTCAAGCAGACTTGGCTTTACAAATGGAAGAATTCTTAAAAAATCCAAACTCCTACAATGCTAGAAAAATTAAAATCTCTGCTGAGGAGATATTCAGAATTAGCTCCCATTCGAAAGAACAGGTTTTCAAGTCTACTGATTTAGCAAGAATTGGTATCTTGTTGAGTTATGCTTATCCGGATAGAATTGCAAAGATAAGAGAAAAGAAAAGTCTGCGATATAAACTTTCCTCTGGCAAAGGGGCAACTCTTCGCGAGCATGATTCTTTGTTAGGAAATGAATTCCTTGTGATCGCGGAATTAGACGGGGATAACAAAGAGTCAATCGTCTTCTCCGCTGCTAAAATTACACTCGAGCAAATTCTAGAATCTAACAAGAATCGGATTCAACATAAACGAAGTGCAAGGCTAGATGAAAGCACGGGAAGAATCTCTGTAGCAGAAGAAACGATTTTAGGTGAATTGGTGTTAGTCGTAAAAGAAATTCAAGAAGCGGTTACAAGTGATTTGCTTCTTGATGTATGGAAGAATTATCTTACCGACAATGGCTTATCGGTATTACCCTGGACAGAAGATTCTGAGAATTTCAAAATGAGATCTGAGTTTTTACGAACACAGGGAGAAGACTTGCCTTCTTTGGAGGAGGAAGTTTTACTTGCGAGCTTAGATAAGTGGATTCTGCCCTTTCTTGGCTCTACTCGAAAAGTTTCAGAATTAAAGAATCTAGATTTACTTTCCATCTTACAATCCATGTATTCCTATGAACAATTGCAGATTATCACGAAAGAAGCTCCAGAGCGTATGGAAGTTCCAAGTGGCTCTAAAATAAAGCTTGTATACAAAAAAGAAGAAGTCATTCTATCTGTAAAGCTTCAAGAACTATTTGGTCTAATGGAAACTCCGCGTGTTGCTCGCGGCAAAATACCATTAACCTTACAGCTATTATCTCCGTCTCAAAGACCAATTCAAATTACAAAAGACTTAGCAGGTTTTTGGGAGAGAACGTATATTGAGGTTAAAAAGGAATTAGCCGGTAGATATCCAAGACATCCTTGGCCTGATAATCCTAAAGAAGCACAGGCTACAAAGTTTACGAAAAAGAAAGCCTATTCTTCTTGAGGAAGCGCCTTCAATTGTCTGAGCGCGTATTTACCTCTCAGTTCACGCACTCTTAAATGAATCAACTCGCTTAAGCTATCTACCATTTTCTTTTTGTTTGGGTCATCAATTCTAGATTTAATTTTTTCTTTTACTGTATAAAATGCATTAGCCCTAATTTCTTTTGGTAGATTTCCGAAAAGGGATTTTAGAATTTTGATATGTGTATCATTTAAAATTCCCTTTTCATCTTCGGAAATGCATTTGTCTACAAAATCGGCAAGAGGCATTTCTCCTAGAATTTCATCTCTCTCTGAAAGGATTAAAAAGTATATGGTTCGAATCTCTCTTTGTGAAACACGAAGCTTCTCTTCTAGGTTCTGAAAGAAAAAAGATAAATCATCTAGAGTTTGATTTGGCTTTTTTACAACTTCTTTCATGATGAGGTAAATGAGAGTTACGTGCTTCTCACCTATTTCTGGGACATCTTTCTTGAGTCTATTGGTAATGGTTCGAATTGCTTCTTGCACATTAAAATTGGAACTTGCATCTTTGAAAAAAGATTTAATTTCAAATAATAGAATGTCTACAATATACGCATAATCAAGTTTAGTCTTTAATAGATCAGCGCCAGGTCCATGTGCAAGAGCTTCGAGTTTTGCATCTGAATCGCTGAGTGGACTTTTCTCTTCTGTCGTTGATTGCGTCTGAGCGTTGTTAGCCACATATTCTTCTGCGACGGTTTGTAAATGTTGAGCTGCATAAAAAACAGTTTGCACATAAGTTCCAACCAGTTTGATTCGATCTAGAAACTTAGGCATATTGTTTCCATTCTTAATCCAAGTCAAGCATTTACGAACTTGATCGCCTTGCTGTTTTCCAAAGAAAGCAATGTCACCGCCGGAAAGAAAAGGAAAAATATTTTGATTGGCTATGAATTTTTGTGCATCGCTTAGGCTGACAGTGGCTGTGCTAATATCCATTGTGTCAGTGCTGATGAATGAAATTTGAGAAGGATTGCGGGTAATCTTAAAAAAGTCTTCTTCATCCCAGAGACGTTTTACCAGAATATGAATCATCTGGTTATAGCCTATGGTCTTGAGTTTGTTTTGCTTTGGTGGGGGGAAAAAATAGGACTTATTGTTTTTTTTGTCATAAAAAACAGCCTTAATTTCATCTTGAATTCTCTTTTCGTAAGTGGTTCCCCTCTGAAAATTTAGGTAAACCTTTAATGCATTGGCGACAGTATTCTCATCGCTTTGATTTAAGATAATTTGACCTTCTAGATCCTCTAACAACTTGCCCATAAAAACCGTATTAACCTTATTAACATAGGCTCTAAATTTCTTCAAGAATTTATTTCAGCAAAACTTTTTGGATAAATGAACCCTAGAATTCAAAATAATTGCTTACTAATTCCAAACTATAAATAAGGTAGTCGAAAAAAAAACAGTCGGAGCAAGCGAATGGAAAATATACCAGAAGAAATCATAGAAAAAATCAACTCTTTGCAACAAGACCACAAATTCAAGATTATAAAGTATATTGAACGAGAAATTGAAGTAGGCAGAACACCTTCTGTAGAGGAGCTTTCTAGCATCATCCGGTATTTGAAGGAAGGGGATAAGAAAACCACACTCCATGAAATAGAGGGTATTTCGATTGAAAAGGAAAAACCTAAGAAATCTAATCAAGTCAGCGAAAAATGGAATTGCGTTACCTGCCGATTTCAAGAGTCTGGAATTTGTAAAAATAAAAAATCGGAATTATACGAGTCAAAGGTGTTTGCGTCAATCGTTTGCGTGCATTTTTTGGCTCAAAAGCCAACATGAAACAAAAACTCTACAAAGACGGAAATAAAAAGAATCCAGCCATTTTATTTCTACACGGATTTCCTTTTGACCATAGAATGTGGAAATCACAAATTGAATTTTTAAAAAATGACTATTATTGTCTAAGTTACGACATCCTCGAAAAATGGGAAAAATCAAAAAAAACAGAACCAACCCCCTTTGAATTTCTAGTTGATGACTTATTCGCAATTCTAGAAAAAGAGAAGTTGGGCAAATTGATAGTATGCGGTCTTTCGATGGGCGGATATATTATCTTGCGAGCATTAGAAAGAAAGCCTGAATTTTTTTCAAAGATAATTCTTTGCGACACAAGAACAGAAGCAGATTCCAATGAAGCAAAATTAAAACGAGTCGCAGGTATACAGAATATAAATGAGAATGGTGTGGATAAATTTCTAAAAGAATTTGCAACTAATACATTGTCTGAGCTAACAATCAAAGCCTATCCAAAACTTTATAAGAAAGCACTAAAAATCACAAAGGACAGAACAGAAAATAGCGTCAAATCATTCTTACTCGCAATGCAAGGAAGAACAGATACTACATCTGTTTTGAATCAAATTTCTGTTCCTACTTTAGTTCTCTGTGGGGAATTCGATACAATAACTCCTCCTGAGTCAATGGAAAAGTTATCTTCTCAAATTCCTTCGGCTGAATTTGTAAAAGTTCCCGAGGCAGGGCATATGGCTCCCTTTGAAAATCCCAAATTTGTAAATGAGAAGATTTTGGAATTTCTGAATAAATGAAATTAAGTTTGCGACTATCTTACTCCAATCATCTTCTAGTGGCTATTGTTTTTTTTCTGCTACTAGCGATAACTTCTGTTTATCCTCAAACTAATTTAGGTTTTAAGAAATCGCAGAAAGAGACGGTGGAAATAAATGAACTTGAAGTGTTCGCGGATAGGTTTTTCAAAGAAAAGAACTTGAATGCAAACCATGCGTTAGTTGTCTTAGTAAAAGATAAAAAAACTTTTTTTAAAACATACCCAGAGCATTCCCAATCTTTTTCGGAATTAACTCGTTTCAATTCAAAAGCATTTGATGAAATATTTACAGCTCTATCTTTATTGCAATTACAGGAAGCTGAAAAGATAAATCTTCGTGGTGACATTGCCAATTATAAATGGAAGTATGATCGAAATTTTAAACAGAACATTCTAATTGAAAATTTATTAACACATACATCAGGAATACAAGAAAATATAATTTATTCCAATCCAGAAAGAAAACGAGAGCCTGATTTTAATAAGAACACATCGCTCGTTCGATTTAGTGAGCCAAATGAATTTATTAGTTACAGCGCGGATGATTTGGTTATTCTTCATACAATATTACAGGATGCCGCGGGAAAGAGCAGGGAAGAATACATTCGAGAATCTATACTAGCAAAGTTAAATCTAGAAAATTCTGTTTTTGAAAATGCAGAGTTATTGGTAACTGGCAAAGATCTAGAAAAGATTATACCAATTTTTTTAAATGCAGAAGATTTAGCACTAAAAGGTATCCTTAAAAAAGAAACATGGAACGAAATCTTTCAAGAAAAATTACGTATGGAAGACAAACTACCTGGAACAGTCATTGGTTTTTTTGAACACTACGAGAATAATACTTGGGGCTATTCAAGAGTAAACGAAAGCAATGATCACACAGAGAAGTTTGTTTTTTTTCCTGATAAAAATTCCGCGATATATCTATATACTAATTCTTACAATCCAATCTTAAGAAGAGAAATTGTTTCTGAATTCTTAGATACTTTTTTCCCGGTAGAAAAAAAGAAAGTCAAACGCGATAAAAGTCCGGGTTATGATGAGTATCTGCAAAATTTTGAAGGCGAGTATGCTGCTGTTCAGATTTCTAAACATACAATCTCTAAGTTTAGAACTTATAACACTTCTATTCGTATTAAAAAAGAAAACAAAATGTTAATTTTAGAATCCGATAGAATGGATCCTTATGGAGACTTGGAAGGAAGATTGGAGTTTATAGAAATAGATCCATTTCTATTTCGCTGTCTGGATAGAGAAGCCTATATCTCTTTTAAAATGAATGAAGCGGGTAATGTAGAGTATTTGCTTTCAGGCTCTGGTCAACACGGGGCTTATCGAAAGTTGCCGCTTTTTGAAACAAAGACCTTTCATGAGAATCTAGGAATATTCTTTTTAAGCTTTTATTCTATTATGCTCTTGTTGTTGGTGGTAGAATTTCCCTATGCATTTGCTAAAAAAATTGCCTACGTTCCAAATCGAATGAGACGAAATGTGCATATTCTTCTTTGGTTAGAAACGATTCTCGGCCTAATTCTATTTGGTAGTTTTTATTTCTTTGTAGATCATTATAGGTTAATGGATACTCATGATTATATTCTACAACTGACTCCATATGATTATACCATCTTTAGTCTTCCGTTTGCCTTTATCCTCGGTATCAGCGCATTTACCTATTATGCGCTCAAGTCCCTCATCGAAAGAGGCTTACATCTATACCGACAAATTCAATCTGTATTGTTTTTACTAGTCTCTTTTGCTTTTATTTATTGGATGAGTTTCTGGAATTTACTCAGCTTTGGATTTTGAATCTTGGATAATTTTTTTAACTAGAAAAGATACTGTAAGCACAATAAACGAAGGAATCCATATCCAGATAAATTCTGAGGCTAATACAAGTATACCTGCTTCGGAGAAAAACCGTTTTCCAATAGGGGAGACTTGGATTGGGTGAAAGTCAAAAAAGAATCTTTCCGAAGAGAATGGACAATAAAGACAAACTCCAAGTCCTCCATTTGTGAGCGCATCGAGCAATGCATGGGAAAGTGTTGATATAAAAAATACGAACCAGAGTAGCAGATAACGGAAGTTAAACGCAAAATCTTTTCGATAAAACAAAAATAAAATTGGAATTGGAAAAATGGCAGAAAAAAAAATGGAATGTGTAATCCCACGATGTCCTAACCAATGGGAATAAGGAATTCCAAAACGAAATGCAATTACATCAGCATCCGGAATGATTGAGCATAAAAGAATAAGAATATAAAATTTTACTGTATCTGATTTAGTTTTAAATAAGGAACCTGCGGATACTGCTGCTATGCCGTGAGAAAAAATAGTAGGCATCTAGCGGGATTTGAATTTATTTACTAAATCTGTAGAGTTGATTTCTTGCATGAGACCAAATACATTGTCTGGCACAAAACGTCTATAAACCTGTGCCCTTCTGTAACCAAAGAATTTCCCTACATTCTCTCGCATATATTCTTCCGTTGTCATCGGATCATTTGTAATGCGCTTACGTGTAGATGCTGCATTTTCAAAGAAGTTTTTGTAGGATTCCCTAATATTAGAAACGGCTTTTGAGTAATTGATATATGCATCTACTTGAGAGGCTTTTAGGTCAAAGAATTTGTCTGCCCAGAAGTCTATGATATGCTTTTTGATAATTGCTTCTGGAAGAAATTTGATAATCTTATTGTTATCTACAAAATGGCAATAGCCGAAATCTCTACGAACCAAATCTTCTTGGATGATATTATATATTACAATCGGGCCTATATGATATAAGAAAGTATACGTATCATCGCACAAATCAACAAAGTCTCTCGAAAATAAATTAGTTACTGCAAAGTCAAGAAGTGTTTGCAGCATTTTATTGTATTTAGGTGCTGCAGAGTGTCCCATGTTTTTTCTGACAAGAGCCGCTGCGAGGTTAATGTTGTTATTATCCGATGGATTTAAAATCACAAAGCTTGAACTATAAAATTTCTTTTCTTCTTCTTTGAGGTCCCCTTTTTTCACATAGAGAATGTAAGCGTCATTTCTATTCCACTCCTTTGTTCCCTTTATAGTTGTGAAATAATAGTCGGTTTCTTGCGATGGAGTCTTTGGTTTTGATTGAAACAATCGATCTGATAGTTTAGGAGTAGTCGTTGTTGGAATTACTTCTAATTTGGGGAGATTCTTAAAAAGATTTTCATAAGTAAAATCCTTACCCTCTTCATATATGAGGTTACTGACAAGAAGCCGCTTGTCTGCTTTAGAAGAGCCAACAATATGACAATCAAAGGTCTTCTCAATTAAATCGAGCAGAGCCCTTGTATCATCATTTAGAATGCTGATTAGACTTAAATTCTCCTTTTGAATTCTCTCATAGAGAGGCTTGGTAATTGGATAGGTTGAAAATACCTTAGACATTCCAATGATATTATTCCAAGCAGTTTCGACGGATTTTAAAAAGGATGCTAAATTCTCGTAAATAATTTTGATTTTTAAAAATTCAGTTTCTTGCGGCTTCATGTCTTCTTCATCGGGAAAAAGTTCACTAGCTTGCTTCTCGACTTCGTCTTTCATTGACTGTCCGACTAATCTTTGAATAAACTTTGCATAAGCCGCTTGAATTTCTGTCAACTGAGCAAGGATATCTTCTTTCTGACTATCTATAATCTCTCGTGCGTCAGTCGATAGATTGGAGCCAAAAAGCACAGCTCGAATGTTTTCAATCGAGCTTATATGCAGTTGGGTTGTAATCGGAATATCAGTTGAAAATCTTTGTGGATTACCCTTTGCCATATTAGGTTAAAGCTGGATTCAACTCTCCATTAGATTTTGCAGACTTAGAAGTTTTTTCACTGCTTCCACCTTTAGGGTTTGCAGGAGAAACGATTGCCATTAACTCCTCATGTGTAATAATTTCTTGAGAAAGGAGGGCTTTCGCTATTTGCTCTAATTTCTTGAAATTCTTTTTGGCTAGATCACGACCTTTGTTTAGGCTAGTTTGCACAATGGCTCTAACTTCTTCATCAATTAAAGCGGCAAATTGTTCCGAATAATACTTATTAGACGCATGACCCATATCTCTACCAACGAATACTTGGTCGTTAGCCCCATTGTAGTTTACTGTTCCTAACTTTTCGGACATGCCCCATTCGCATACCATCTTGCGTGCAATGTTTGTTGCATGTTGAATGTCATTGCTAGAACCAGTAGATGTATTTCCAAAACGTAATTCTTCTGCAATAAAGCCACCCATTGCCATTACGATTTGATCCAACCAATAATTCTTTGGATGAATATGCTTTTCTTCAGCAGGTAAAGACTGAGTTAATCCTAAAGCACGACCGCGGGGGATAATGGTGACTTTGTGCACAGGCTCGGTATAAGGAAGTAGAGTTGCAAGAATTGCATGACCTGCTTCATGATAAGCAATCACTTCTTTTTCTTTCTCAGTGATAAAGAAAGACTTTCTTTCCGGTCCCATCATTACTTTGTCGCGTGCATCTTCTAGTTCATCTTGCGTGACTCGTTTTTTATTTCTGCGAGCTGCAAGAAGGGCTGCTTCATTAATCAAATTAGAAAGATCTGCTCCTGTAAATCCAGGGGTTCCACGAGCGATAGAGTTAAGAGAAATATCACTTGTAAGTGGAACTTTTTTGGTGTGAACATTTAGAATTGCTTCTCTTCCTTTCACGTCTGGCAAATCAACAATTACCTGTCTGTCAAAACGACCGGGACGAAGTAGGGCAGGGTCAAGAACGTCAGCTCTATTGGTTGCAGCAATTACGATTACCCCTTCGTTAGCCTCAAAGCCATCCATTTCAACAAGCATTTGATTGAGTGTTTGCTCTCTTTCATCATGTCCACCGCCAAGTCCTGCGCCGCGTAAGCGACCTACAGCATCAATCTCATCGATGAAAATAATACAAGGTGCGTTTTTCTTTCCTTGCTCAAATAAATCACGAACTCTAGAAGCTCCAACCCCTACAAACATTTCTACGAAGTCAGATCCAGAAATGCTAAAAAATGGAACTCCTGATTCTCCGGCAACCGCACGGGCTAATAACGTTTTACCTGTGCCGGGAGGACCTACTAATAATACACCTGTAGGAATACGAGCGCCGATTGCTTGGAATTTTTTTGGATCTTTTAAAAAGTCTATCATCTCGGATAATTCGGTCTTAGCCTCATCGCAACCAGCTACATCAGCGAAAGTTACTTTGACTTTTGGATCCATGTTCATCTTTGCTTTGCTCTTTCCGAAGCTAAATGCTTTGTTGCCTGTAGATTGAATTTGTTTCATCATGATGAACCAAACTACACCAATGATAAGAAGCCAGGGGATAATCGCTGTTATCGCATTTAAAAAACGATTTTCTTCTGTGGACTTAGCAACAAATGTAAGATTGGATTTACGAAGTTTTCCCAATACGTCTGTAGTGAGTGGAGCGACTATCGTTCTGAAAGGTTTTACACGTTTATCCTTTGCATCTTCAAACCAGCCTTCGATAACTTCTTTATCTATGGTGATCAGTTTTTTTGTTTTCCCTTCTGGGTTGATGATAATTTTTCCAATTGGTTTAATGCCGTCTGCTGGCTCGATCATATTTAAAAAGTCGGAATAAGAAATTTCCTCTACTTTGTTTTCTCGTTTCTCACTATTGTATAGACCATAGAGGACAAATAAAATAATCAGGAGGATAAAACCTACCTGCTTAAGATTCTTATTAATCATTAAAATTCTCCCGTGAATGTTAGTTTTCTGATTTATCAAATAATTGCAAGATAAAATACAGGCTTAGGACAAAGCGAGCCCAGCAATTATCCATAGTTTTTTGATGCATATCTTAGACCTTGGAAGGTTCCCATTTTGTGATTTAGCTGGAAATCCTTGCGTTATTGGAGACTTTCAAAGAGTGCCACTGATGAACATACGATCCTTGAATTGTAGAAAATTGGACTTGGGAAAAACGAGGGAATGAATTTTTAATCGAGAGCACAAAGCCTGCAGCACTGAAGAAAGTAAAAGAAATCTTTTAGCTGGTTATTTGTTGTCCTGCTCTTTGGAAGTATTCCCCTAGCTTGTCTAAGGCAGCGGAATGTCCAATGTTGTTTAAGCTAATACCTATTCTCCTCTAGTCAACTCGAACAGCTAAGTATACTTCGATTTCTTTATTACGAAAGCCTACGCAAATACGAAATTTACCCATTCCATTTAGCATAAACCTCATTGACTAAACAAATATCCAACATTTTGTAGTCAATAACCCTTAATTTAGATGACAAATTTAACTTTGTATTTAAAAGTTTGGAATAGAAAATAAACATTACAGGAAAATAACCAATGTCGTTGAATGATTTTATCTTTACCTCCGAGTCTGTTTCTGAAGGTCACCCTGACAAAGTATGTGATCAAATTTCTGATGCAATTTTAGATGCATTTCTAGCGCAAGATCCTAAATCAAGAGTTGCTTGCGAGTCATTAGTAACCACTAATTTAGTCGTTGTAGCTGGCGAAATCACAAGCAACGGAAAGATTGATGCCCAAGAAATTGTAAGAGGTGTTATCAACAAAATAGGTTATAATGATATAGCGATGGGATTTGATGCCGAATTTGCAGTAGTCCAAACTCACATTCACAAACAAAGCCCAGATATCTCGCAAGGCGTAACAGAAGGTCAAGGTTTATTTAAAGAGCAGGGCGCTGGTGATCAGGGATTAATGTTTGGATTTGCAATTGACGAAACAAAAGAATTAATGCCAATGCCAATCCAATACTCTCATGCACTCATGAAAAAATTGGCAGACTTAAGACATGGAAAGAAATTAAAATTTCTTCGCCCTGACGCAAAATCGCAAGTAACCGTAATTTACCAAAATGGTAAACCTGTTGCTGTGGATACTGTTGTAATTTCTACTCAACATACTCCAGAAGCAAAACATAAACAAATTAAAGAAGCAGTTATTGAAGAGTGCATTAAAAAAGTGATTCCTGCAAATCTTCTTAAAAAAACAAAATACTTCATCAATCCGACAGGCATATTCATCATTGGTGGTCCTCATGGTGATACTGGTTTAACAGGAAGAAAAATTATTGTCGATACATACGGTGGATATGGTAGACATGGCGGTGGTGCTTTCTCAGGAAAAGATCCTTCTAAAGTTGACCGATCTGCAGCTTATATGGGACGTTATATCGCCAAAAACATAGTAGCCGCTGGTCTTGCATCCAAATGTGAAGTTCAATTAGCTTATGCGATTGGTGTTGCCGAGCCTGTGTCTGTATTAGTAGACACATTTGGAACTTCTAAAATCCCTGATTCTGAAATTGTAAAACGTGTTAAAGCAAATTTTCGATTAACTCCAAGAGGAATTATTGAAACGTTAGGCTTACTTGAAAAAGGAAGAATTTATTCTGATACTGCAAGCTATGGTCACTTCGGCAGAACGGGCGAAACATTTACTTGGGAAAAAACTGATAAAGCAGAGGCACTTAAAGGCTAATGGGAGCAATCACTACTAACACAAATTCTGAACTAAAGGCAACCCGTGATGCTTACGGGGAAGCACTTGCTGAGCTGGGATCTGAAAACGAAAGCGTTGTAGTTTTGGATGCTGACCTTTCAGGTTCAACAAAAACAAGTGTTTTTAAAAAGAAATTTCCCAACAGATTTTTCAATATGGGTGTTGCGGAACAAAACTTAGTCGGTCATGCTGCTGGCATGGCTTTGACTGGATTAATTCCGTTTGCTTCTTCCTTTGCTATGTTCTTAGCGGGAAGAGCTTGGGAAGTTGTGCGCAACAGCGTTGCTTACCCCAATCTCAATGTTAAGTTAGTTGCCTCCCATGGGGGAATTACTCTTGGCGAAGATGGGGCTTCTCATCAAATCGTTGAGGATTTTGCCATTATGCGCGTGATTCCGGGGATGACAGTGATTTGCCCCGCTGACTTCAACGAAACAAAGCTTGTCATAAAGAAAATTGCTGAATACAAAGGTCCTGTTTACGTTCGGGTTGGTCGTCCTCCGATTCCTCTCATTCAAAGAGAAAATTACCAATTTGAAATTGGAAAAGGGGAGCTTCTTTCTGAAGGAAAGGATATTCTGATTGTTGCCTGTGGTCTTTTAGTTGGTGAGTCTATCAAGGCAGTAGAGGTTTTGCATGCAAAGGGAATTTCTGCTACCTTAATTAATATGGCTACGATAAAACCTATTGACAATGAGTTAATTTTAAAACATGCTAGAATTTGTCGTGCAGTAGTGACCTGCGAAGAGCATAGTGTAATTGGTGGCTTAGGATCTGCTGTCAGTGAACTTCTAGCAGAAGAATTCCCTGTTCCTGTATTAAAATTGGGAATGAAAGACGTTTTTGGAAAATCAGGGACATGGAGCGAACTATTGGATTACTTTGGCCTTCGGTCAGAGAAGATTGCTGCACTTGCCCAAAAAGCAGTTAAGATGAAGGCTAATAACTAAACCTTTTTTTTATTGCATACAAGTTTATTTACTTCCCTGTACTAAGTTTTAAACTTGTATTTCCGATAAGAATAGAGATACATTTGTAAACAGCTTGATTACCGATATTTTGTTTTGTGTGAGATATTGGTGGCGGGTTATAAGCGATTGAGCGGAAGTTTTTATTCAGTAGTTTATAAATATTTCTTTCTAAATTTTTTGGTTTCTTAAAAATGATTTAGAAATGGATAGTGAATGTATCAATTTGGGAGAATAAGAGACAAATGATAGATCCTGAAATCCAAACGGAAAAGATTGTGACCCAAAACAAAACTTTTCTAGTTGATTTAAAAAAGAATCAAGCAGGATATTATCTGAAAGTTTCCGAATGGTCAAATAGTAAAAAATCTTCCATCTTTGTTCCAGCGGAAGGAGTTGATAAATTGATAGAAATACTTTCAAGGTTTCAAACTCTGATTGCGAATGACAAAGAATAAGATACAGATAACTATGGACTTTTTAAGCACTAAATTATTCCGTACAAATGAGGAAGGAGAGTTTCGAATGAAGTTTAAAAATATTGTTATGATGGTGTTGATGGCTGTGCTAGGTTTACCATCTCTATATGCACAGGAAACAAAGACAGCTCCGGCTGCTGCTAATAATAGTGGTGGCGGTGGTGCGGCGATTGAGCCTTTGGAAAGAGTTACGCTCGAAGACTTCGAAGAATCCGAAGACTGGAGAGCGAAGTCAACTACTCCTCTGGGACAAACCAAAGTTCTTAAGATGATACAAAGAGGTATCATTAAAGATGTATTTGATGAAAAATCAGTACCTGACAAGAAGGACGATAAAGGTCAATATGTTCCGGTTGCCGAAGACCAAAAAGATAGAATTGGTGCAAACCATATCTTAGGTGTAAAGACATTCTTTGCAGAAAAGGGCTTTGATCGAGTAGAACTTTCTCCTCCGCATGAGTATATCATCAAAGGTAAAGCTCGGCAAATTTCGGTTTGGGTTTTAGGAAGAAAATTCAGACATACACTTTTTGCAAAATTCAGAGATTATAAAGGCAACACTCACAATATCAGATTAGGTAGACTAGATTTCTTTGGATGGAGAAAATTAACTGCTCCAATCCCAGGATACGTTCCACAAAGCACAAGATATTCTTTATTAGATAAGAACATTCACTTTGTTTCTTTGTTTGTTGCAAGTGATGTGCATGAAGTTGCTGGTGATTTTTATTTCTATGTTGATGATTTAGAAGTGAGATCTGATAAGTATGATATGATTTATCCTGGATTTGAAATCAAGGATAATTGGTAGAATTAATTTACTTGGTATGAGGGAATATATGAACAATAAGAAGAAATTAGTAGGTATACTTTCAAGCATAATTGCAATCGCGATTGCATTTTCTGGTATAGCCTATGCAGAAAAGAAAGGATTAAAAACAACAAACGGAAATGACCTAGGAAACAATGAGTTAAAATCAATTACATTGGAAACTTGGGACAAAGTTGAATGGGAAGTCTTCACTGACAAAGACTCTGAGTTGCCAGATAATTATGGGAAAAAACCTTATAAGAAAGATTTAGCTCCATCAACACAGTCTATGAGACAAGTTAAACTTCTTAAAGGCTACCCTAGAGATGTAAAATACATTGATTTAAGCAAAGACAAAGACAATTCTCAAGTTCTTGCGGTAAAATTCCATTTTACTTTTCCAGGAAACAATGAAGTAACAATCAGACCACCTAGAACTGCTGATTTCATAATCAACCGTCCAAGAATGTTTATCAATGACAACGCATTTTCAAACACAGAAGCTCAAAAAGCTCCTGAGAAGCGTGACATTAACAACGTAAACATTCAGCCTATCTACGGTGTAGAGTTACCAGGCGTAACAAAATCTATGTCTGTTTGGGTTCTAGGAAGAGGAATTGACTATATTCTAGAAGGTTGGTTCGAAGACTACAAAGGCGATACTCATGTAATCAAATTTGGCTCAGTTAACTTTGTTGGATGGCGTCCGATGACAGCAGTTATTCCTGCTAACATTCCACAATTCGTAGAAGCATACCCTGCAACTAAGAGCTTAGTTTTCAAACAATTCAAACTAAGATCTACCCCTAAAACTGGTGGAGACATTACTTATCTATTCTTTGATGAGTTAAAAATACTAGCTGATACATTCGATGTTCACTTTGATGGTGCAAATATCGACTTTGATCCAGAAGATTGTTCTAACAAACAAAGAGTGGAAGAAGTTGAGGCAAAAGCTAAAGGTATCAAACCTGTTAAGGATTGTGGTAACTCTGGTGGAGCCAAAAGCGCTCCTGCTGCTGAAAAGAAATAAGCCTTAAAAATCTTGTTTCCTCAAATGGAAAAACCTCACTGCAAAGGCAGTGAGGTTTTTTTTTGCCTAAAAATAGAAAAGCAAAGTCTGATATCCGCTCATCATCTAGAAAATCTTGTAATCTCACATAAGAGAAGTGACGTTTGTTCTCTCATTGCAAAATTCAATTCCTTTTAAAGGAAAGCTGATTTAAGCTGATATTTTATGGTTTACTTATTTCCTAACCTCAAAATATTAGAAATTAACGTCTTCTTTTACTAAAATAAATAAATAGAAATAAATCTTTAATTGCTTTTGGAGTGGTTTCATGTCCCAAGAAACAGTCATTACGAACGAAAAATCAAGCAGTGAACTAGATAAGCTCACAAATCTCTTTAATGAAGATATCTACGTGCGCGTCGATGCTTCTTCTGTTCCCGTTACAAAATTTAAAATCTTAGATGATTTAATTAGTCATTATAAAACCCTTGGAAAGCTCGATGAAGCTAGTCAAAAAATAGAGGAACACCTAAAAGATCATCCTGATAGCATTTCAGCTAGATATTTGACAGGATTTTTATCCTTAATCCAAAATAAAATTGAAGACTCTAATCATCTTAAGTCATTACTTGAGCAATTTAAAGTTCATGGTAAATGGACTATCATTGAATACATATCAGATCATATATTGCAATTTGGCGAGCAAAGACTTGCACTTAAATATAAAGCAGAGGCTCTTGAAAAATTAAATAAGAACAAAGAACTCAAACTTGTTTTAGAGAAATTAGCTAAACATGATCGCAAGAATCCAGAAATTGCAAAAAAATACGCTCTATCGATTCTAGACGAAGATAGAGACAAAGCTATTATCTTCCTTAAACAAGCAGCTGAGTCTTTCGCTAGATCAAAGGAATATGGGCAATTAGAAGAAATCTGGCCTATTCTGATCGAGCACAATTTTGAGGATTTACCCTTCTTTGAAAAAATTGAGCGAATTCTTCTTTCGGCTAGAGAAAAATCGAGAATCGTAATTTTATTTTATCCTTTAATGGAGACCTATAAGCAATTAGAAGACTACGACAAAACAATTCTATTGCTAAAGAAGATTCTTGACCATGAGCCGCTATCTCAAAAAGCAAGAAATGACTTAATTAGAGCCTACAAGGCAAAGTATGTGAATCACTCCTTGTTGGAAGAATTCTTAAAGATGTCAGAGATCGGTAATAGTAAAAAATCAATCAAAGCATGTATTACAAATTTTGAGCGAAATATTGTTTTTGACACCAATAACTATGTAATGCATAGAAATTGGGGTGTTGGCCAGATTAAATCAATCAGCAGCGCTAGTGATTCGATAGTAGTTGACTTTCTGGATAAAAAAGACCATAAGCTCTCTATTCAAATGGCGATTACTAGCCTTAAACCGCTCAAGCAAGATCATATTTGGGTGAAGTTATATGAAAACAGGCAACAGATCGTAGACTTATTTGCAAATGATATTCCAACATTCTTTGTTGAACTATTAACTTCCCACGATAATCTAATGACTCTTGGCGATATCAAGGCTGAGATCACTACAAAATTTTTAAGCAAATCAGAAGAATGGTCAAAGTGGTGGAACAAAGCTAAAATACTTCTAAAGAAAGATCCGCGCATTGGATTTAATCCAAAAAAGAAAGATGAAATCATTTACCGTCAAAAGCCAATTTCTCTAACAGAAGAGCTATCAGATAAATTTGCGGCGGTAACCGATATAAACAAAAAACTAGATATCGCCCTCGAAGCTCTTGAAGTATATGAAGAAGCTGAGGGAGCTGTAGAATCTTTTAATCACTTCTATTACGAAGAAGAAGAAGCGAAAGATATTTTCCGTAGACTTGTTGCTTATTTATACCTAGAAATTGCGTCTAGTTTGATTCACTCCGATGATTTACCACGTCATCAAAAACCAGAAGAAATTCAAAGACTGATTCAGTCTCAAACTAAGGAAGAATTGCTTAGTTTCTCAAAGCAATTAACGAACGTAGAAGTAAAAAAGAATTATGTAAATCTAATTCGAAAATACCATTCAGAATACACAAATATTTTCATGGGAATTTTATTTGAAGTCCCTGTAAAAGTAAACAAATATGCATTTGGAGTTTTAGTTTCTGAAAACAAGCACTCTGAATTAAACCTCTTTGTGGAAACAACGATAAATAAATCAAAAGAGAATCCAGAAGTGTTCTTGTGGGTTGCAAAATCCATATTATCTGGCTCATGGGATTATTCTTGGTTAAATGTATCTACTTCGGACTTAGTTCTTAGAACATTCCGTTTGTTAAAACCGCTTGGAAAGATTGAAGAGAAAGGAACAAAGCTCAAGAATGCAGCAATGGATATCCTGTTTGGAAATGATAATGAAACCGTCTCTATGGTTATCAAATCTAGCGATGCAGACTTTATTAGAAAAATCTACGCACTATTCAAAGAAGTGCCTTATGTTACTGATGCAGAGAAGGATAAACTTCTCAATCTAATTAATACTCTCAAACCTGGATTCTCGTGGGATGATAGCTATACTAGTTCCGATGACGACTCTTCTGACGATGGCTATTCAATTCCAAGCAATGTTATTCTCGTTACTAGAATGGGATTCAATGCAAAGAAAGAAGAATTTGAGCATCTCGTAAACGTTGAAATGGCAGAGAACTCAAGAGATATAGGTGAGGCACAAGAGAAAGGGGACTTGCGTGAAAATGCTGAATACAAGGCAGCAATGGAAAAACAAGTTCAACTTCAAGCTCAAATTAAAAAGTTAGAAACTGAACTCAAGAGTGCTCAGATTTTAGATATTACAGACGTTAAAACTGATAAAATGAATATAGGTTGCACTGTAAAATTGAAAAACGAAAACAATGGAGAAGAAGATACATACTCTATCCTAGGCGCCTGGGATGCTGATACAGAAAAGAACATCATCAGCTATCAGTCTCCAATGGGCAAAGCATTGTTAGGCAAGAAAATCGGGGATATGGCTTCTGTTGATTTTGAAGGAAGTCATATGAACTTTAGAGTTCTTGAGATTAGCCGTTACTCTATATAGTCTAAAAGCATAATCATCACCGCTCATTTATCGTAAGGACTTGATTAATCAAGTCCCTACGATAATGACGTTGCTTCTCTACGACTTAATCTCCCACTCACACTCTACAGGCAAAAAGCTAGGTCCATCAAACTTAGGAACACCAAGCCTCTCTACTTCAAAATCCAAAATATCATCTTTCCATAGATAACAGTTTGTTGTATGATTATCTCCCTCATGGAGTGCAAAACCAAGATTATATTTCCCATGGGAAATATTAAGGGGAAATGTAAAACTAACAGTAACGATAGACCCGGCCTTTAGATTCTTAAATTCCTTTTTTAGATGATAAGAGTTTGTTCCAAAGACTCGGAGTCCCTTTGCATCGTCAATATGAAATCCTATCGTCAAATCAGGAATAGCCGCTCGAAGCTTAATAGAAAAACTAATAGTTACAATTTCACCTATACCGAAAATGGATTTGGCTGTTCTATTGCCTTGCATTTGGAGAGAGTATGATTCTATATGTTCTGATTTAACTTGTTTTTCATTTGTAGATTCAGTAAAAGAATTATCTGCTAAGATCTGGATGTATTTCTTTAAGGCTAATGCCGGTGATCCACAAAATTCAATTTTGCCTTTTTCCATTACAATCATTCTGTCTGAAATCATTTGCAATAGATTTAGATCATGACTTACTATAATGATTGCAGAGCCTTCTTCTTTGAATCTTTGAAATCGAGAAAGAGATTTCTGTTGAAAGCTAGCATCTCCAACGGCAAGTGCTTCATCCACTAAAAGAATATCGGGACGATTAGCAGTTGCAAGTGCAAAGCCAAGACGCATCATCATTCCTGTAGAATAATTTTTTAAGGGAACATTTCTAAATTCATTCAGTCCAGAAAATTCAAATATGGAATCTGCTAAAGATTTAATTTCATTCAGAGAGTAACCCCATACTAGACCATTATAATAAACATTTTCATCACCGGATAACTCAGGATTAAACCCTACACCTAATTCCAAAATAGATCGAAGAGAACCACTCTTCTCCATTACGCCCGACTGAAATTTAGAAACGCCTGATAAAACTTTTAGTAGAGTAGATTTACCGGCACCGTTTCTTCCAATGATACCTATGATTTCGCCTGCATTTACTTCAATGTCTATTCCGCTAAGAGCAGTATAGGAGCGGCTACCCGGTATTAATCCGAAACTTAATGCAGTTAAAATTCTCTCCAGTGGAGTTTTAAAACCTATATATTTCTTTGTTAGATTTTGAACTCGAATCATAGATGATCCATTACAACCTCATCTAACTTGAAGCGAGTTAAAAAAAAGACTAAGACAAAAAAAGACAAAGGAAAAATAAAAATGAGAACTGGAAATTGAATAGAATAATCCTTTAAAACCAAAAATCGAAATACATCTAAAGGAATAATAAAGGGATTATATAGATTAACCTCTCGCAGAACTCCAGAAGGAAAATACAATACAGGCAGTGTCCAAAATATTATTTGTGAAAGAAGTCTCATGATCGGGGAAATGTCTTTTAATAGAATATTTACGCGAGCGAGGTATTCTAATACAAGCATTAGATAAAGTCCTGTTATTAAAATAATTGGATAAGAAAAAAAGAAAAAACGATAATCTAAACTTCCCGACCAAAGTAAAACGATAAACACCGGAATAGAAATTACAAAACTATGAATAATCATTTGCAAAAATGGAATCCACAAGAATAGATTTACTCCAAGACTTGATCGTTTGATTAATTGTCGATTGTCTGTAAGAATGCTTACACCACGAATTAACATTTCCTGAAGAGGTATCCAAAACAGGAGTCCGCTAAAAATATAACTAGAATAATCTAACTTAGAGTTTGGAAGATTTGAAGATTTATTCAGAATAAAAAAAACAAAAGTATAAATGGATATCAAACTCAAACTTTGAATCAACATCCAGAGAATCCCAAGCAGACTTCCTGCAAATTGAAGGGCATAGTCTCGCTTCACTAAGATCCAAAGGACTTGTAAGTTTTTTATTGCATTATTCATTAGGCTTGTCTTGAAACTACATTTTCAGGACTTAGCTCTTTATCAATGATTGATTTTTGGTATATTGGTTTTTTTAATATACCTTTAGTGAAGGTTTTGATTGGCAAAAGTTAAGAAGTGATTTGGTGCTTTAAAAGAATTCTTTTTTCAGCACAAGAGAAAACTCCTTCCTTTCCAATTACATAATGATCGAGTAAGGTTACTTCTAATTGTAAAAGTAAATTCTGAAGCTGGTTAAATAGTAGATAATCCTCTCGACTAGGCTCACAGGATTGGCGTGGATGGTTGTGTGCAATAATTACGTATTTTGCTGTATCATCTAGGACTTGTTTTACAATGTCACGAGAATGGACTCCGACTTCCGACAATCCCCCCCGTGCTAAAAGATCAAAGTTGATCAAAGTTTTATCAGGGGCGAGTGTAATTAAATAAAAGCATTCTCTTACTTCCTTTAATAGTTTTAGATACAGAACTTCTATTATGGATTCTATGTTTGCACCTGATTGATGAAAGATGTTTCTAAACTTTATACGGTTGCAAATTTCTCGCAAGGCTGATAGCATTGCTACCTTCGCCTTTCCGAGTCCCCTCTGCTTGTATAAGACAGAGGAAGGAGCGTTTACCAATCCAACAATGCTTGAGAATTGTAACAGTAGCTCCTTGGAGAGAATTTCTACATCTCGTCCATGTCCTCCACTTCCCAACAATATCGCAATAAGTTCCCAATCCTGAAGTTTTTCAGGGTTTCTTAATGCGATAGAGCGTGGATCGGTCTTCGATGTGAGACCTTTTGGAAAAGAAAGACTCAGATTCTTTTTAAATTGCGCTTCGTCAAATCAGATAGCTGATTTGAAAACCAAGCACCATTCTGAACGACTTCCCCTTGAAAAGCCTCCGATAGATATTCTTCGAAGGTTTTGCCATATCTATCCTCAACTGGTTTGGGTTTTAATTCCGCACCGGATAGACCGCCTTTCTTTCTGCGATAGTAAACTGGATGTTCCAAAGACCTAATAATCATGGTTGCCTCCGTTTCATTTATTAGACGACATAAATATGTATTATGTCAACAAAAAAATAAACTCAGTATATGTTTAGCATACTTAACGTTTATTAAGTATTTGTCAAGCTTTTCATGAAAAAATATGAAATTTACTAACAAATTTCATGAAAAGCTTCCTTGCTAACAAAAATAAGTATAATTTCAGGAAAGGACAAAATGCGTTATTTTTTGAAAAAAAAACTAGAAAATGGAATTTTTTTTGCGATATGCGAAATTGGTCATCCTTAATCTAATTTTTTTAAAGAAGGGCGAATCTAATTTCCTAAAATGCGACTTTTCATTATACCTTTGAAATTTTATTTTGTCAATTATCGCCTTTGAATTTAGGATGAAGTGCTTTGGAGAAAAAGAGAATACTCATTGTCGAAAATGATTTGGATATAGCAAGAACTCTAGCAGAATGCTTTAATAAATCGGGCTTCCGTGTTTCCCAATTTCAAAGTCTCAATTCTATTCTTCTCGAAGAAAATAATTGCCAGTCAGATTTAATGCTAATTGATATTGACTCCCTAGAAAATGGAGAAGAAATCAAAAAGAAGCGAGATTTTTTTCAAGCTTTCGATACCCCTATTCTCCTACTTTCCAATGATGAAAAAGCGGACTTGTCTGAAATCATTGAAATAACGTCTCCATTTGCAATTTTGTCTAAGAATTTTTCTGAATCAATATTACTTTCATCTGCGAACATTGCATTGAGATTAAACCAGAAAATGCAAGAGCAACAAGAAAAGGAGAGAAAATTAACAGAAAATGTTGAGTTAATGCAAAACATTTTAGATTGCTCGGCTGATTTTATTTTTGTAAAAGATAGAAATCTTCGAACAATTCTTTGCAATGAAATGGTCGCAAAGGCAGTCGGAAGAAAAGCTTCTGATTTAATCGGGCATAATGATATTGAAAATGGAGTTGATATTGAGTTAGTGAAAGGGAATCCAGAAAAAGGAATTCGAGGATATGAAAATGATGACCTTGCCGCTCTTGGAGGGGAAACTCTCAATAATCCGGCAGATCTTGTATACACAGATGGAAAAGTTTATGTATTTGATACAGTCAAACGTCCTCTTAGGAACCGAGATGGGGAGATCATTGGGCTACTCGGAATTAGCCGAGATATCACAGAAAGAAAAAATTCTGAGAGGCTACTTGCATCTGAAAGAGAACGACTTGCAGTAACTCTGCATAGTATTGGGGATGGAGTAATTTCAACTGACAGAGATGGAAAAATTTCTATGTTCAATAAAGCTGCAAAGGAACTGACAGGTTGGGATGCGACGGAAGCAATTGGAATGCCATTACCAAATGTGTTTAGAATTGTAGATCAAATTTCCGGAACTCCATTAGAAAATCCAATCGAGAGAATTATCCGAACTAGAGAACGAATAGAATTATCTGCTAATACTAGTTTGGTGACAAGAGCAGGAAGAGAACTTATTATTTCTTATAGCGTTGACCCAATGCAGGATAATGAAAATAAAATAATTGGCGTTGTAATTGTTTTTCGCGATATGACTGAAAAAATTAAACTCGAAGCGACGATTCAAAGAAATCAAAAATTAGAATCTATCGGAATTCTTGCAGGGGGAATTGCACATGACTTCAATAATCTCTTAGCTGGAATTTTTGGATATCTCGAAATTGCATTGATGTATAGTAAAGACCATCCAAGGATAGAGGAATATTTGAATAAGTCGTTATCAGCGTTCAATCGTGCGAAAGCGCTGACTCTTCAGCTTTTGACATTTTCGAAAGGTGGTGCGCCAATAAAAAAAATGGTGAGACTCACTCCAATTTTAAAAGCGAGCATTCAATTTTCCCTCAGTGGATCAAATATTTCGGTTCAATATGATTTAGAAGAAAATCTATGGATGACTGAAATTGATGAAAATCAAATTAGCCAAGTCATCGATAATATTGCGATTAACGCACAACAAGCAATGCCTGACGGCGGCACATTAGTAGTGAAAGCTGAAAATGTTTGGTTAAAACAAAAAGAATTCCCTCTTGATTCAAATCAAAGCTTTATCAAGGTTTCCTTTCAAGATGATGGTGTTGGAATTCAAAGAGAAATACTTCCCAGGATTTTTGATCCTTTTTTCTCTACCAAAACAAAAGGAACTGGACTTGGACTTACAACAGCATTTTCAATTATCAAAAGACATGGTGGCTTTTTCGATGTAGAATCTGTTCCAGGAAAGGGAACAATTTTCATTATCTATTTACCAGCTCAAAAAGGAAATGAAGTTAAAATTATAGATTCGAATGTGTCTACAATTAAAGGTAAAGCAAGAATTCTACTCATGGACGATGAAGAATATCTTCAAGAGATTGAATCTGTCCGATTGGAAAAAATGGGCTATGAAGTTATTTTAGCGAGACATGGTGATGAAGCAATTCATATAATAAAAGAAGCAGAAAATGCTGGAAAAGAATTTCATTTATTTATATTGGATTTAACAATACCGGGAGGGAAAGGCGGGATTCAGACATTAGAAGAAATTCGAAAAATAAATACAAAAACACCTGCCATTATCGCAAGCGGCTATTCAGAATCACCCGCTATCTCAGACCCGAAGAACTTTGGATTTGTTGCAAGCTTAAAAAAGCCTTACTCTAAAGATGAATTACTAGTCATTTTCGAAAAACTATCCTTGTAGCTCACCTTACTGCTCAAATGCGTAAAGTTTAAAATAAAATTCGCACATAAGTTCATTTTCTGTCCTAAGTATTTAGGGAATGATATGAATTATAGCACAGAGCAAAAGGCAATTCTAGAAGACGACTCAAATTTCAAACAGGTAATTGCGGCGGCAGGATCCGGTAAGACAAGCACAATGATTGCGCTACTAGAGAAAGTAATTAGAGAGAACACAGAAGACCAAACCGAGATACTCGTGATTACCTTTTCAAGAAAAGCGGTAGGCGAAATCAAAGAGCGTTTAGAA
This sequence comes from Leptospiraceae bacterium, assembly GCA_016708435.1. Lineage (NCBI taxonomy): Bacteria > Pseudomonadati > Spirochaetota > Leptospiria > Leptospirales > Leptospiraceae > Leptospiraceae bacterium. The sequence continues at coordinate 143,772 of JADJFV010000033.1, forward strand.
AAAAAAGTAACTCATTCAGAAATACGAATTCAAACATTTCATGCGTATTGCCTTTACATTTTACAAAAATACAATCCTGACTTTGCAACCACAGGAATCAAAATCATAGAGCCGAATGAAAAAGAAACTATTTTTAAGGACTACTTCAAGAGAGAACGATTTGCGATCGGAGGAATTCCGTATGAGTTCTTGCTTTCTTCGACTGGAAATTTTTTAGAGAAACACTTTCCTAAAATTGCTATCGAGGTAAATAATACGTATGCACAATACAAAAAAGAAAATGGAAAGTTAGACTTCGATGACTTGGTTCAAATTTATCTTCAAGCACTACGAGACAAAAAAGAATGGGCAATGGATGCAAGAAAAGAAGTCAAGCGAGTGATTGTAGACGAATTTCAAGATACAGACTTAAGTCAATTAGAGTGGCTAAGATTACTTAACCCCGAAAAGCTTTGTGTTGTGGGAGATGACTGGCAGGCGATTTACGGATTTAGAGGAGCGAGCACTGAACCATTTTTAAAGTTCAAAGATTTTTTTACTCCTTGCTCGATACATTTTCTAACGACCAATTACCGTTCTCTTCCTGCAATAGTGCAAACGTCCGCTATACCGATTGGAAAAAATAAAAAGAATATTAAAAAGCAAGTTCAACCCTTTCGAAAAGGAATTGCCAATGTGTTTAAAATTTTTCTAGATGAAGAACAGACACTAGATAGCCTTTGTGAAAAAATAAAACAGAGCGTGGTCGCTAATCCTGATTTAATGGTATTGTGTAGATCTAATTTTAGAATTCAACATCTCATTAAACTTGGAATTCCCGAAACGAACATTATCACAATTCATGCCTCGAAAGGATTGGAATTTGGAACGGTGTTTGTAGATTTACAATCAGGTTGGAATATCAAAATCAACGAAGACCCGGAAATCATTGAAGAAGAAAGGAGGATTCTTTATGTTGCCCTTAGCCGTGCCAAAGACAACCTTTATATTTTTGGAAATCGCAAACAAAAAAAAGACTTGATCGAAGACAATTTCTTTGGCTACTTCCGATTTGCCGTTCGAGAGATTCAGCTAGGACGGATAAAAGAATGTGCTTAATTTAGTTTCAATTGCTTCTTAAAGTTATTCACAATGTCTTCTACCGATAGTCTAAGATAATTTTTTGTTTGCTGACTTTTGATTATAATTCTTTCCGGCAAGACAACTCCAGATAAATGTCCTCCCAAGGAACAACCTGTATCTACTAGGATTTTATTGTCTCCGAATAGAACCTCTGGAACATGGATATGTCCATGCACTACTATTTTAGAAGTGATATTCTTGAAGTCATTTTTCCAATAAGTAAATACATAATCCTCTTCAGATTGCTGATTTAGCGGTTTATTTGGATTTAACCCTGAATGCGTAAAAATATAATTTTCGGTTTCGTAAATGAATACTAAATTATCCTTTAGCCACTGAAAGTTCGATTCTGAAATTTCATTCCTTTTTAAATATTGACTCTTCTCTTTTTTGTCCTTTATCGCGTCCATTGTCTGAAATAACCACAATTCGTGATTTCCAAAGAGAAAAATTGCATTTTCTAACTCGCGTAGTCGTGACAGAGTTTCATTTACCGAAGGTCCTCTGTCTATATAATCTCCTAAAAAAATAAGTTGATGGTCAGGGTAAGAATTGGCATAGTCTAAGATTTCATTCAGCGCATCTAAACAACCATGAATGTCACCAATGGCTAAATAATTTTCTTTTTTCACTTTAGCCATTGGCATATACCTTTGCGATGATTTAAAGTAACTTTACCGCCATCTCTACAGCATTTTTAGCGCCATCATAGATTCCATCGTGTGCATTGCGGATAACGCATTCATTCATACGCTGTAAGATTTGATTTTGCTCTGTAAGAAGTTTTACCATTTCAAATGCATGTTCGGGCTCTCTACATTCAGTCGTTCCTTCGCCAAGCTCCATAGAACGAAATGCAGAAGCTGCTTCGTGATCTCCAACCCGACGAATGAAAATTTTAGGAACGGGGTAAAAGGCTAATTCGGAAGGTTTTGTAACTAAAATATCAGACACACGAATCAAATAATCAGTCGTAGTAAAGGCTTCGTAGTAATTTGCATAAGAGAAAATTGTAATAGGAGCAAGTTTTGTTTCTTCTTTAGAATCAAAACTATGAGTCTTACAAAATTCGAGAAGAGATTTCCAATCACTGACAATATTATAATTTAAACCCATCGAAGCAAACTCAGTCTTGAATGTTTCAAAGATATTTGCATGATCGCCTGCGTTGATAAACAGGTGTAATTCGCCATTCTTCAATTTATTCTTAATCTTGTCGATGAGACTAAGAGTATAATTCTTCTGCGCACCGGCTCCACCGATTGGAAGAAGAAGACGTTTTGGTTTTTGTTTTTCAATGCGCTCAATACGGGCTTTAGAGTCTGCTTCAACGTTAGTTACTATAGGCTCAGGAACCCAATGACCAGCGATTTGTAAATTTTCTTTGGGAACACCCATATCAATAAACTTATGATAAGACGCAGGACTCTGAACTAAATTCAAAGCACCCGGAACGAGTAAATAGTATTGCGGATAATTGTCACAAATCAAGTGGATAACATTGGTAAACCCCGCTTCGACAGCGACTTGACCATTGAGCGGATAAGTGGAAATATACGGCAGAGAACGAGAAAGATCGGACATCATATTTGCATAACTCTCAGCGAGAAGAGCAGAAAGATAAAGAGAGCCAATGTTTCCCTGTGCAGTGAGTTGCCCCCAAGCCCATTCAATCGGACCGCCCCACTCAGAAGAGGCACGACTCATCTGACTATAAAGTCCATCAATTTCTTTGATGGCAACGGCTTCATTGGACTGAATACCGAGAAGATCATGTAGATACGGTTTCACTTTTTTGGCGAGCACCCAGGAGTAAACGGCATACGCCATACGATGATGACCGTAGCCCATACGAATTGTGCCAACCAAAATTCCTTTGTCTACTTGACAACCATCACCACGCTGGAAAATTTCTAGTCCACCAAGAATTGGGGATGGTTTAGAACTGAGAAAAATCTTCTCGTCTGATTTAATGCCGTAACGTAAAAATATCGCTGACTTAATTAACTGTGAGTAAGCGACTGTGATGAAATTTGGTTTCAAACCAAAAAGTTTTTCTTTGTTCATTGTTTAAAATTCCTATCTAATAAGAATATAGGAAAAGAAAGGTTTTTATGTGAAAGTATTTTTTTAATTCAAATCAAAAAATATTTGTTCTCTTGAGCAAGAAGTTTTATGGTAACCAAACGAGAATAAATATGAATAATCTAATTTCCTTTTTTGTTGCATCCCTCATCGTAATAGCTGCCGCTTTCGGTTTATTCAAATTAGTCGGAACAGGAGAATTTATGGATTGGTTAGTTGGTTCCCTTTCTATTATTTGGATGCTCTTTGTAGTGACGATTCCCTGGAATGCTTATTTCAAAGCAAGAGAAATCATTTACGAAGCAGAAATCTCCAAACTAAAGAACATTTCAGTCAGCGAAGAAGGCTTATTATTCGCTGAGAAAGTAGGAAGAAGATCTTTTTTTCTTTCCATCGGATTACACATAGTATCCGCTCTTGTATTATTTTGGGTAGCCTATTCGCAAATTAGCATTGTAGGTTATTACTCTTCCCTTTTAATTCTTCTTTTAACATTTCTTAGACCCGGAATTCGGTTTTATGAATATCTTCAGAAAAAATTAGAAATGATTCGCGAAGAATTTCATTATCCAAGAGAAGACATCGAATTACTTAAACATAAATTGGAAGAAGCAGGTTATTTGTTAAACCCTGATCTTAAAAGTGGTTCTTGGAAAGTAGCAGTAGACGATCAATTGTTGACAATGACATCTAAACTAGAACATCTCGAAAACAAACTTTCAGATAATTCTCAGCTAATCAAAGAAAATAAAATCGCACTCGATAAAGAATTAAGCACTCAATTAGAATCAATTCGAAAAGAAAACCAAGATCAAATTTCTAAAATTGTAGAGCACGGCGAAGTAGTAGAAAGTTTATCTGTCATTGGGAAATATTTGAAGAAGATGTGAAGATTTTTTTCGTAGATTTAATTTTCACCACTCAAAAATTTTCGACACACAACCTTTTTCCTTCTTGAAACCCCCAACAGAAAAACTCGGGGGTGACATATAAATGACAAAGTCAAACTTTATTGAACGATAGATCAAACTTAATCTATCATTCAACATTCCTAATTAACCCACCGCCGCTTTACATCTTTCACATAACCCACCCTTGTGGATATCGCGTGTATGTCGCCAGCAGCGCGGGCATTCGGGATTAGCCGGTAGAGTGACTTCAATTAAGAACTCATCGTTTTCGGCAGAGCTGAGTAGAGTGTGTTCGACTGAATTGCCAATTGGTTCAAATTCTACTTGAGAGACTACATAGAACAATTCGAAATCTTCGCAGGTAAAAAGTTTTTCTAGGATAGAAGAATTTTTATAGCTCACGAAAAGTTTTGCTTCGAGTGATTTTCCTATCTTTCCGTTTTGGCGAGCGTTCTCGAGTGCTTTTTGGACTAATTCTTTTGTCTCGAATACCTTTTCGAATTTCTGAATTAAAACTTCGTTTTTGTAAGCAGTTAAGTCAGGAAATTTTTCTAGGAACACAGAAGTTTTCTTTCCATAATTTTCCCAAACTTCTTCGGAAGTAAAGCTTAGAACTGGTGCGAGTAATACAACTAACGACTCGAGGATAACGGCTAACGCAGTGCAAGAAGAGCGTCTTGTTTTAGAGTCTCTTCGATCGCAATACATTCTATCGCGGATGATTTCAAAGTAGTCTTGTGATAATTCACTTACACAAAATTTTAAAACCTTTTGATAAATCTGGTGGAATTGAAAAGTTTCATAAGAAGACTTTAACTCTTCTGCAAGAATGTAAAGTTGTGCAAGATAGTATTGGTCAATCTCTTCCATTTCGGGATAAGGAACAGTATCCGCAGTTGTGTGACCTGCAAGATTTCCAAGTAGATAACGGAAGGTATTTCGAATCTTACGATACTGCTCACTTACGTTCTTGATGCTTTCTTTTCCGATTTTTACATCATCTCTAAAATCTTGAGAAGAAACCCATAGACGCAAAATATCAGCACCATAAACATTGATGATATCCGTTGTCGGATTAACGACATTACCCATTGACTTAGACATAGCATGACCTTTTTCATCTAGCACATAACCATGAGTAAGCACAGTTTTATAAGGAGGAATGCCGCGTAACGCCATCGAAGGCCAGAGACTGGATTGAAACCAACCCCTATGTTGATCCGAGCCTTCTAAATAAAGGTCAGCAGGAGATTCTCCTTTGTAATCAAGCACTGCAAAATTAGAAACGCCAGAATCAAACCAAACGTCTAAGATATCATTTTCTTTGATTACGTCTTTTACATCCCCGAACGGCAACTTGATATTAGGCGGAAGTAGGTCTTTTGGTTCACGGGTATACCAAACTTCGATACCTTCTTTTTTTACGATGTCCACAAAGTATTTTACAGTTTCGGGAGTCATGAAGGTTTCGCCATTAGCCAATCGAAAGGCAGGAATTGGAACTCCCCAATTTCTCTGACGAGACAAACACCAATCAGGACGGTTCTCTACCATCGAGCGGATACGGGTGATTCCCCAATCAGGAACCCATTTTACTTTGTCGATTGCCTCTAGAGAATTTTTGCGTAAATCCTTTTCGTCGATTTTAAAAAACCACTGTGGAGTTGCACGAAAAATTAAAGGCTTTTTACTTCTCCAGCTATGGGGATACTGATGCTCAAAGGTTGAGTAATGCACTAACGCATTCTTTTCTTTTAGTAATTCCACAATCTTTGGATTTGCTTCAAATATTTGGATTCCTTCCATGAGCGCAAACTCATGAGTATACTTTCCGCGATCATCCACCGGACTATACGGTTCAAGTCCAGCTGCGATTCCCACTCTATAGTCATCCATACCATGACCGGGTGCGGTATGCACACAACCAGTTCCCGCTTCTAGAGTTACGTGATTTCCAAAAAGAGGAATCGAAACTCTATCAACAAAAGGATGTTGAAATTTTAATTTAGATAATTCATCCGAAGAAATGGATTTTACTTTTTCTAATTTGATTTCACATTTTGCTTCTACGGATTCTTTTAGTCCATCGGCTAATATGAGTTTGCCATGAGACTCAGAGGAATACACGGAGTATTCGATGTCTTTGTTAAAACAAATTGCCAAGTTCGCAGGAAGAGTCCAGGGAGTAGTTGTCCAGATGAGGCAACTTGTATTAGCCTCTCCTACGACTGGAAATTTTACATAGATAGAAGGAGAGGTATGGTTCGCATACTCTATCTCAGCCTCAGCATGAGCCGTGCCGAGCGCAATACACCAATATACCGGCTTCTTGCCTTTGTAAACATAACCGTTACTAAATAAATCACCAAACACTTCGATGATCTTTGCTTCGTAATCAGGACTCATCGTGAGATACTTTCTATCTTCATCAAAGAAACAAAGAAATCGACTTAAGTCTTCGCTTTGTTTACCCACGTATTCATTTGCATACTCACGGCATTTTTTTCTAAGCTCGGTCGGACTTGTATTAGGTGCATCCTTTCCTAGATTTTTTAAAACTTGCACTTCAATTGGAAGACCATGACAATCCCAGCCTGGAATAATATCTGTATGAAAGCCCGCGAGATGTTTTGATTTTACAATGATGTCTTTTAGAATTTTATTTAAAGAATGTCCCACATGGAAATTTCCATTTGCATAAGGAGGTCCGTCATGCAGCACATAGCTCTTAGCCGCAGATCGAGATTCGCGCATCTTGGTAAAAAGTTTTTCTTTCTTCCACTTCGCGATAGTCGCAGGCTCTCTTTTGGAAAGATCCGCTTTCATCGGGAATTCTGTGGTCGGCAAAATGACTGTTTTTGAGTAAGGGTTTTCTTGTTTCTTATCTTCTTTCATACACCTGTCATTTTTTTAAAATAGGGAAATATTTCTATTTGAAAATTAAACAAGATTTACCAGGCGAAGGCGAAGGTCGCGAATACTTGGAGCGAAGGGTGGAATGAACACCGAGGACACCGATAAAAGATACGATATGCTTATTATAAGGTCGGTTCGGTGTTCATTTGTCATCCCCATTATGTTTCGACCCTAGAGAGAAACATTGAGTTTCGTTTTTTGTCGGGGATATCAAGAAGGCGAACAAACGTTTGTTCGCCTTCAAGAGGTTTCACGACATCAAATGGCATTTCAAAGATTACCACCGATAAAAGATTGGAAGTCGTTTTAGGTGATTGTTAATGCTTTAAATTTATGGAAAAGAAGAACCCACAAAGAGCACAAAGAAAAAACACACAAAGCACACTAAGAAAAATGATTCACTTTGTGTTCTTTGTGAAAACCATTGTGACCTTCGTGTTTAAAAAATCCCTATGTTGACAGCATTAATGGATATAACACACGTCGCTTAAAACTACCTCTGCGTTGTCAGTCAGGTTAGTTTTCCCTCTCTTTTATGATCTTCACAAATTCTTTTTGGAATTCTTTTAGGTCTGGTTCGTAGACATCGATGGGGATATTATCATTGAATATTATGTTATCATCCGATTTCCAGATAACCCAAAGTGCTGTAATGTAAAGGGTATAATCATTTTCGAATTCGATTTTTTTTAATAGATTTAATTTTTTATCAAAAATCCAGAAAGTAGATTTTATTTCATCGTGGCCGATAAAAGGAAAAAATCCAAAAGGTAAGAATTGACGGATAAAAAGTAAGAATGGCTTCCGCACTTATATCATAATTACGAGGTGAGTGGAAACCAATTACCCAATAATCAAAATCATTTTCTTTTAAGTAAATTTTATTTTTATCTGAAAAATCAAGTAAGTCTAAAATTTCTTTATGACCTAAATGCTTTGTCTTTTCCAAATACGTTTTTAAAAAGATTCGTAAATTGTTCTCTGAAATTGATTTATCTGGTTTTACTATATTAGATTTTTCGATTGTTTTTCCAATTTTTAAAAAAAAATTTGTTGTCCTTTCTGTAGATAATCTTTGATCTCTTCTTGCTCTGCCGATTCCGGTAACAAATTGGTTTGGATTAAATGGTATTATATCTGTATCATTTTTTTTCTCATAAATAAACTGTAAAGCCTTAACAAGATTGCTACTAAGTATTTGCCGATTATCACAGCATTCATCGCGATCATTATAAAACGGATGAAATCCAACAACTCCAATTTTCTTACTCTTTAAAATATTTTCTTCTTCTTGGGTTAAATTATACTTAGCCGCATCTCGAACGAAGTAGTGCCTGCAATTGTTTAATGTTAGAATCAAAAGGATTATTTGGATTAGTTTCATTGTTTTAATTTCGCAAGAAAATTCTCTTTTGTCAATGGGTAATTACCCTGATTGGGGAAATTACCTAATCTTTTAATAAAAAGCTTGCTGTTAAACTCTAATTGCGTAATTTCGATCATGTATGCATCCTGACCTAACCCAAATCAAATCAAAAGCACTCGAATGCGGCTTTTCGCTATTTGGCGTAGCGGATGCTGTGGTGCCAGAGAAAGACAAAGAAAATATTCGTTCCTGGGTAGAACAAGGATTAGCCGGAAAGATGGATTGGTATGCGCGTAACCAAGACTTACGGCTCAATCTAAACAACTTGGGATTTATTCCGCGCTCGGTGATTGTGCTTGGTTGTCTTTACCAGGATAGAGACTACGAAGAAGTATTCGCTACTAAAGATTATAAAATTTCACGTTATGCGACAGGAAAAGATTATCATAACGTTTTAAAGAAGATGTCTTTGCCTCTGCTCAAATACTTGCGAGAGAATTTTCCAGATAATAAATTTAGACAAGGTGTAGATTCGCTTCCCGTTCCCGAAAAAGTATTTGCAAGAGAAGCAGGAATTGGCTGGCAGGGAAAGAATACAAATATTATCAATGAAGACCTTGGCTCTTATTTTTTTCTCTCCGCCATTCTTACCGATTTACACTTATTAGCCGATAAACCTGTTACAGATCGATGTGGAACTTGTCGTGCTTGTCTAGATGCCTGTCCTACTGGCGCTTTATTTGAACCCTATAAAATCGACGCAGGTAAATGTATTTCCCATCATACGATTGAAGACCGAAGTGAAGTATTTTCTGATCCTGTGGCTAATGGCAAATGGGTGTATGGTTGTGATATTTGCCAAGAGGTATGTCCCTGGAATCGAGTAAAGGCGAAGAAGCGAGAAGTTTATACAATGAACGAAGAATTTAAACTCCGAGAAGAATTTAAAACTTTTACCAAACAGGATTTTTTAGAAATGACAGAAGAAGAGTTTAAAGAATTTGTGAAGGATAGTGCGATGGATAGGATAACGCATAGTATGTGGAAGAGGAATTTTGAAAGTATATGAAGACTTTTAACTACACAGTCACCTCGAACATCCGTTTGTGAGAGGTCTATCTGACTAAGAAAGGAAAAAGCAATTCTAGTCCTAAGAACTAAGGCAGATTTCTCACGGTGCAAACTTGGAAGCTGCTAGTTCGAAATGACTGAAAAAGTTTCGAAAATAAATAAACTATGACCACACAAGATAAACTACTCAACTGGTTTTTAAAGAACCAACGCAAACTTCCGTTTCGCGAAAACAAAGATCCGTATAAAATTTGGATTAGTGAGGTGATGTTACAGCAAACAAGAGTTGCCGCAATGCTTCCTTCTTATGAAAAATTCATTTTACGTTTTCCTACTATTACAAGTCTTGCTGAATCAACAGAGGAAGAAGTAATTCAATACTGGAAAGGCTTGGGATATTACTCCCGCGCGATTAATTTACGAAAGGGCGCTGTGTATTTAAAAGAGAATTTCAACTCTAAATTTCCTGATAGTCTTGAAGATGCATTGTCTGTTCCAGGAGTCGGACCCTATACAGCCCGCGCGGTCTTGTCGATAGCGTATAACAAAGAGTTTGCGGTATTAGATGGAAATGTAAAGCGAGTTCTCGCTAGATATTTTTTATTCAAAGAAAATATTTCCCTTCCTTCGTCTCACAAAGCCTTACAGGAATTAGCCGATACTTTTTTGAATTCCAAAAATCCAGGCGATCACAACCAGGCTATGATGGAACTAGGGGCAACTATTTGTTTGCCTGCTCCCCTTTGTATGCTTTGTCCTATTCAAAAAGGTTGTCTTGCATTTGAAAAAGGAAAACAGACTGAACTTCCAATCATGGGAAAAGAAAAAACAAAACTTCCAATCAAGTTAAAATTTTTCTTTCTGGAAAAAGACGAGCGCATACTCGTTGTTAAATACAAACACAGAAGATTTTTTAAAACTATTTTTACTCTTCCGTTTTTAATTGAAGGAAAGAAGCTACCTACTAGTTATGAAGACAATTCTGAATTCGGAAAATATTTAAGAGAAAAAGACACTGACGCAGATTGGTTAAAAACAGGCAAACACAGTATTACCCACCATGATATTGAATTACAACAAGCTAGATTTTCCCTCGATAATAAAAATTTACAAACCTTAGAAAATATTCTTTCTTCTAAAATTCCTTCTTTTGAAATAGAATGGAAATGGATTAAGAAAGAGGATTTGAAGTTAGAATTTGCTTCGTCGATTGCGGGAAGCTGAATGTGGATATGAAGTAAAGGATTTGCTGTTTATAGAGTCATTTCGAACTGAGCACATCGGTTTGTGCGAGTGTGAGAAATCTATTTAGCAAACAAAATAAAAAATGTTTCTAGTTCGAAATGAGTGGTGGCATGAATATACGCATAATTTTAGTTTTACACAATTGATATTTCTATGAAAAAATTTATTTTAATATTTTTCTTTATTGTTACCTGTTTCCCAAAATCACAGAAGGGGGTTCTTTCTCAAGAAGGAAATTGGTTGTCAAAGGAACGTTTTAATTCATTTGAACACTCTATTTTAAAACTTTCATTTTTACATAGCGGGGCATTTATAATCTCATCGCTTTCTTACAATTGTCGTGGCTTAATGGCTGGCTCATACGAATATGATTATAAAAATAATTCATTAAAATTGGAAGTAACTGGCGTAAAAGATTTTTGTATTAATCCTGAATGGAAAAAGTTTAAAACAATAAATTGCAATTTAATTAATGACTCTAATTCAGTAGATTACCAAGAAAAAATTTTTTGCTCTGAATTAAAAGTTACTTTTTGGAACTTAAATAAAAAAGTGATGCTCAATCAAAAAGTATTATTCAATGGTAATTCGATTATAACACTAGGATTCCAAAAGACTTTTTTTCCGAAGGGTGCTGAAGTTTTTTTATCTCCAAATGAAACAAGCGATAAATATTTATTTCCTGCTTGCGGGGACCATTGGGGTCTATACTGTTATTATTTACCTGAACCAAGCAAATTAATAGTTCTAGGTAAAAAAGTTGATTCAGATTGGATCTTAGTTAGAATTCCTTGCTCATATACAGCTTTTGGACAAGGATTTTATCCAGGAGAGGATGAATGTGAAGTAATTTATGGTTGGATAAAAATGAATATTGATTCAAAAATTTTAAAAAAGTAACTGCACATAACGGAGAGTTTCCACTTCAAGAGCAGACAACGCTCCGTTATTCGGAATCTGTCCAATCTCTCAATCTAAGCCTACGTACCATTCACGATAAGTGTAAAAGCAATAAAACATAAATTTACCAATAACAATACTACAAAATCCCAAAATTAAAAAAGTTGAAATATATACAAGCATTCAAATAATAAAACAATGCAATCGAACACAGTGCAGATATTTAAAAAACTAAAATTCTACTTGCAAAAATAGATTATCCTTGCGTTAATCAAAGTATGAATACCTTACAAGCTACAGTTCAGGAATTGGGATTTCCTACCATTGAGGAATTTGCAAGGTTCCATGCATTAGACATATTAGAGCATAAATTAGTAATGTATGAAAAGCAATTGGGAAACTTTCAACAAAAATATGGAGTTGAATTCCATGAGTTCGAAAATAATTCTTCTACATTTACGAAGTATGGAACTTTGGAAAAGGAAGATGATTTTATAGAGTGGGAAGGTATTTTGCATAGTTCAAAAGTAGTGCAAAAGAAAATACTCGGATTAAAAACAGAAAACCAAATAGCCTCTAAAATAGATTATCGTAAAAAAATAGAGGATTATTTTCAAAATGTTTGATAGAGCGTCTATTGATGATTTACTTCACCAATATTCACTAATACTCCGTTGGGATAATGCTCCGCATCATCCACACATAGGAAATTTTCCATATCATTTGCATCGTGAAAAAGAAGATGCAATTGAAGAATCTTCCGAAATGACATTGAGTTCTGTTCTTAACTTTATCAAGAAAATTATACAAAAGTAGACGCAGGAAAAAAAATGTGTTGTTAAATATTAAGGAAAAGTATGAACCATAAACCTCTCCACTCCACTCGCGAATTTGTAGAAGAATTAAAAAAAGAAAAAGAACTTTTAGTGATTGAAGATTCAGTAGATCCGAATTTAGAAATCGCTGAGATACAACGGCGAGTAGTCGCAAGACGTGGACCTGCGCTATTATTTACAAATGTAAAGGGCTCTAAATTTCCTGTGGCTACTAACCTGTATGGCTCTGCGCGAAGAATTCATATTGCCTTTGGTTCGCGTCCTGTTGATTTGATTCGTAAGATTGCGCATACCGCACAAAATATAATGCCACCGACTCCTAAGAAAATTTGGGAGGCAAGGCATCTCGCCTTTGAAGCATTAAAAGTCGGATTAAAAAAAGAAAGTTCTCCTAGAGTCCTTGATTCATCGATTACTCCTGTGGATATAATGCAATTACCCGCTCTTAAATCCTGGCCTATGGATGCGGGGCGTTTTATTACTTTGCCGCTTGTGTATACCGAAAGTCCTGTGAATGGAAAAGGAAATCTAGGAATGTATCGAATCCAATTTCATGATCGAGATACAACAGGTATGCATATTCAAATTCATCGTGGTGGAGGATTTCATCATTTTGAAGCAGAAGAAAAAAATATGAGTCTTCCCTGTCATATCTATGTAGGCGGACCTCCCGCAATGACGTTAGCCGCTGTAGCCCCAATGCCTGAGGAACTCAGTGAACTAATCATTGCTTCTTTACTTCTTGGTGAAAGATTAAAAATTACCCGCAATAAAAAATTTAGCAGCTTACCAATAGTATCCGATTCAGACTTTTTACTCATCGGAGAAATTCCTCCAAAAGTAAGACACCCGGAAGGACCTTTCGGAGACCATTATGGCTATTATGCGCTACAGCATGATTATCCTATTATGAAAGTCCATGGAATTCATCATCGTAAAGATGCTATTTGGCCTGCAACGGTAGTAGGTAGACCTCCACAGGAAGATCATTTTATTGCCGAGTTTTTACAGGATTTACTTTCTCCTATGTTTCCACTTGTTATGCCTAAAGCAATTTCTGTTTGGGCTTATGAGGAGTCGGGTGTTCATGCGTTAGCCGCTACTGTTGTTAAAGAGCGTTATCACAAAGAGGCATTTACAGCAGCTCTTCGTATTTTAGGAGAAGGGCATCTTTCTTTATCAAAATGTCTACTTGTTACAAACGAGATTATAAATCTAAAAAATTTCAAAAATACTTTTATTACAATTTTAGAGCGGATCAATTTACAAACGGATGTCCATATCTTTTCGAACATCTCACAGGATACTCTCGATTATACCGGACCAAAAGTAAATTCTGGTAGTAAGTTGATTCTTTTGGGAATCGGTGAGAAGCAAAATGATCTTACCCCCTCATTTACTGGTAAGCTTAAAAGTAAAAAGTTTCATTCTCCCACAGTCTTCTGTCCTGGTGCGTTAGTCGTATCAGGTCCTAAGTATAAGGCGGGTGATAAGGCGCTCGAAGATTTACTCAAAGAACAATCGATTCAAAAATTTCTATTTGTATTTCTAGTGGATGATGCGAAAGATACGTGTAAATCCGATCATGATTTTATTTGGAATATCTTTACTCGCTTTGAACCAGCAGGGGATGTATCGGGAAATTATTCTGTTTTACGAAATCACATCGCTTATAAAAATCCAATCGTCATTGATTGTCGATTGAAAGATTGGTATCCACCAGTATTGACTCCAGACTTGGACATAGTGAAGAGAGTAGACGAGCGATTCGGGAAATTATTGGATTCTATTCAGAGTCCATTTGATTATTTTATTTAATGTGCTTGCATTAAATCCTATAAAGTTAGAATTTACCCATGTCATTTTATAGATCTTTAGGCGCCAAATTTCAAATTTTATTAGTTGTGTCTCTTGCACTGTTTTTAGGATTTATTTTTTTATCAACAGTATCTATTGCTGAGGTGAACGATTTACATACTAAACTTGGGGATAAAGAGAATTATCTGTTATCCTTTCTTATAAAAATGGGAATTAGTTTTGTTGTAGTTAGTGCCCTTTGTATTTCTGCGGTATATTATGTTTTAACACAAACGTTTCGCCCGGTAGAGGCTATTTCTGATTTGCTCACAAAAGTCGCTCAAAATGATTTACAAGTTGATTTATTAGAATCAAAACGTCAAGACGAAATTGGAATCATCAGCCAATCTATTGACAATGTAATTCTTGGTTTTAGTGGTGTGCTTACTTCTATCAAGTTTACAGGCGAGCAAATTGGAGACGCAGGAAAGACATTCAATAAATCAGCGTCCCTATTGACTAAATCTGTAGACATACAATCAGATGCCGCCAATCAAGTGGCTCAGGGATTAGAAGAAATGAATGCATCACTTGATTTGATAAGTGTTAATTTTGAAAGTTCTGCTTCTTCTTTTAAAAACATTGATTCCAATTTAGAAGATCTTGCAAAGTCGGGAACAAAGATTCTACATGGAATGGATGAGCTTTCTACCATTGCAAAACAGTCTTTTGAAGAAGGTAAGATTGGGGAAAAAAATATTAACGATGCAATGGCTGCCATGGAGCAGATAAAAGTAAAAACAAATAAGATTACTGAGTTTACATCGCTTATCTCCGAAATTTCAGATCAAACAAATTTACTTTCTTTAAATGCAAGTATTGAAGCCGCAAGAGCCGGTGAGTATGGTAGAGGTTTCGCAGTAGTTGCCATGGAAGTAACCAAGCTCGCTGAAAAGACAATGACCAGCGTTAAAGAAGTAAAGTCAATCATTCATGATACAATTAAAACGGTTAATCATGGTTATGCGTGTGTGAATGATTCCTCCGAGAGTCTAAAGAAATTAATTCAAAATGTTCAGAAAGTTCAATCATCCTCTCAAAAAATAAACGTGCAAATTGTGAAGCAAGAAGACAATACAATTAAGATTTCAAAAAGTTCAAAAGCCTTAGCGGAGTTTTTAGAGATGGTTATCGAAAATGTGGGCGAAGAAAAAAAAGTCACCAATCAAATGCTTTCCTCTGTTGAAGAATTTTCTCTTTCTTTCCAATCTCTTCTCAAAGAGTCGGAAGAATTAAAAGAGCTTTCTGAAAATTTAAAAGCACAATCAGACGGACTTCTTAGTATTGTGAGTGGATTTAAATTGTAGTTTAATGCATCATTCTCTGTGGGTGGTTTGGTTACCGGAGGTAAAAAAAATAAAGAAAATTTTATTTGCTCGGTTCTTATAAAAATAGGAAATTTACTTGCTTAAATATGTATCTTCCTTACAAACGTATTGCTATGCTATATACAAATAAAGAACTTGAAACTCATTATCCCATTTCCGAACGAATGAAGCTAGAAAAATTAAAGGCTCAAAATTCTCCTGTTTATTGGATGAATGAATATATTTCTTCTAGTGTTCCTGGAACCTCAGATGTTCAATCTCTTGTCAGTTATTCTCAGAATGTTACAGAGCAATTAGAATCTGTGTATGAAGACATAGAGCCCTTTCTAAAAAAGACTAGTGACATAAAGCAATTAGCCGCTTACATCCAATCTTTAGAAGATCAAGTAGAGGATTTATACCAAGAAAAGGAAGAAGCGATTCTCTCCTTCGAAGGCGTGCATTCGATTTCTGATTTAGTAAAGCTTGCGAAAGGAATGGAAGAACAGTTGAAGTCTTTGTATCAAGAAAGAGATAATAATTAGAAAATTAATTAAGGAGTAAGAATTAGAATGGAAGATTTTGCAAAAGGAATTTTATACAATTTGGGACACCTGTCTCGGGATCAAGCAGATAATGCTAACTTCGGTATTGTGAAAGTAGATGACCAAGGTCAAATTTTACTTTATAATAAGTATGAGTCAGATCTTGCAGGGGTTCCAGTTGCAAGTGCAGAGGGGAAAAACTTTTTTACACAAGTAGCGATCTGCACAAACAATCGTCTTTTCTTTGGAAAATTTAAAGATGGTGTGACAAGTGGACATTTAGACTCATCGTTTAATTATGTGTTTACCTACAAAATGAAACCTACGAATGTTATGATTCAACTCTATCGGGACCAAGCTACATCTACTAATTGGATTTTTGTAAAAAAGAAGTAATCATTGCAAGAAGAAATTGGAAAGCTAAAAACCCTATATGATCGATATAGGGATCCATCCGTAGTTGCTAACTTGATTGAGGGTAATAACGAATTAACCGAAAAGCAGATTCTTCAAATAAAATACAATACTAAGTTGAAGAATCGTGCGTTAGGCGCGATTATTTCCATTCACAAAGACTCCGATATTGAAGAGATCAATTCTGCAATTCGTAATTTTTGGTTTGAGCTTAGATCGGAATGGATTAGGCATAATATGATTAATAACTACAATATGGTTATGAATGGCACAGCGGATATAGTCAGTGTTATGCAGTCTGGTTTTATTTCTGGAATGATTGGAGAATTAGAAGCTTTCATTCCAGAGGCAGAACTAGAAAAGATGAATGCTATAATGGTTAAGGTGCAATATGGAGATATTTAAATTTCTAATTCCGATAGGAAAAGATTAATTTTCTCCAACTGATCTTTACTAGTAGATAATTCTTTGGCTTTGAGTAAATCTTCCTTAGCCTCTACTTTTTTCCCAGAGAAAAAATAAGATATGCCTCTACAATAAAGAACAGATCCTTTTTTATTTTCAGGATATTTTTCTAAATAACTATTCCAAATAGAAATTGCTTCTGGAAATTTCTTTTCTTGTATTTGAATGAGTCCAAGTAGAAATAATGCTTCTGGTTTTTTGTCCTGGTTTTCTTTTCCATTGGAATTGTAAGATTTCAAAAAGTATTCTGATGAGTTCTTAAAATTTCCATTTCGATAATAGAAAAGTCCTAGATTATAATTAGGAAGAATGCCATCAGGAGATTCTTTTTGCTCCGAGATAAGACCTGCTTCGATATCTTTTTTGATATATGCTTCTTGTAATTTTGTGATTAATAGCTCGTTATTCGGTAGACCTGTAATTTTATCTATGAAGTTTCCATTTTTATCAAGCAGTAATATGGTTGGATATCCACGAACGGAATACTTAGCAACAATGTCTCTCGATTCATCGCCGTTGATTCGAACAGCAACAAATTTTTCTAGTTCTAGTGCGACATCTTTTGCAGGGAAAATTTTATTTTCGAGGTCTTTGCAATAAAGGCACCAGTCTGTGTATAAATCAATGATGACTGGCTTATTTTCCTCTTGCGCTTTTAGAAGAGCCTTGTCGAGCGAGGTTAACCATTTTGTTTCGGCGAGCATCGGAAAGGTAAAAAATAGAGTGAGAAAAATAGGGATAATTCGAATCATGGATAATACCTCTTTGTAAGTAGCAACTACTACAATAGAGATTTGATTTTAAAAAGAAACAGAAAAAAAGTTTTTGTTCAAACCGAAATTACTACAGAAAAAGGAATCTTTACAATCCAATGAAATTTTTAGAAGAATTAGAAGAATTATTAAAACAAAGAAAAAGAGAATTACCAGAAAAATCTTACACAGCCGAACTGTTTAAAAAAGGAATTGATCGAATCTTAAAGAAGGTAGGAGAAGAGGCTGGCGAAGTCATCATTGCAGCTAAGAATACAGATGAGCCTGAACTAGTTCATGAAGTCGCTGATTTGTTTTTTCATTTACAAGTATTATTAGTCGAGAAAAATATTCCTTTGTCAAAGATTGAAGATGAATTAAAAAAACGACATGGGCGGTAAATTAAAAGTATGCTCTTCAATTCGTTTTTATTTTTGATTTTTTTTGTAATCGTTTATCTACTTTATCATAATACATCCGAAAAGTTTCGAAAGCCAATCTTATTTTTCAGTTCTATTCTATTTTATGGAAGTTGGGACTATATAAGTTTTGATTCTATAATTCCAAGATTTTTAATTCACTTTTTAACTGTTATAACTATCAATTTTCTTTTCTTAAAATGGATGGAAAATTTGGCGAGTCAATCGGAAAAAAGAATTCCGCTTACGATTGCGATCGTGCTAAATATTTTAAACATTGCTTACTTTAAATATTTTTATTTTCTAGCTGAAATTCTTGGAATGATCATTGGCGAACCAAACTTGAAAGCAACTACAATGGGGAAAATACATATTATCCTTCCCATAGCAATTAGCTTTTATACATTCCAAATCATTGCTTATTTAGTAGACTACTACCGTGGGACTGTTACTGAGAAAACTTCTTACTTAGATTTCAGTATTTTTATACTATTCTTTCCACAACAATTAGCAGGACCTATTTTACGGGCTAATGAATTTATGCCGCAACTCAATACGAAGAGAACTCTTTCGGATGAACAGATTGTGCAGGGAATTGGACTCATTGGATTTGGACTTCTCAAAAAAGTTGTATTAGCTGATTCTATAGCTAGACTTTTAGATCCTGTCTATGCAAATCCTTCTGCTTATTCCGGCAAAGCAATCTTATGCGCCCTTGTGGGATTCTTTTTTCAACTCTGGGGAGATTTTTCCGGCTACAGCGATATTGCTCGTGGCTGCGGCAAACTTCTGGGTTTTGAATTACCAAAGAACTTCGTAGGACCTTTCTTTTCTCAGAGTTTTAAAGAAATGTGGACAAGATGGCATATTACTCTTTCTAGTTTTTTAAGGGATTATATCTATTTTCCGCTTGGTGGGAGTCGTGGATCAAGTCTCAGAACTGATTTGAATAATTTGATCACGATGTTTATTGCCGGAATCTGGCATGGGGCTAATTGGAATTATGTGGTTTGGGGAATTGTAATTGGTTTTTCTTTGATGTTCGAAAGAAATATTTTAAATCGATTTTATTTTTGGCGTGAAAGTAAAACAAAGTCAGCCATTGCAGTCCGTTTCCTTACGTTGGGAATATTCTGGTTTTTAATTGCAGATATGTTTCGAGTAGCAAAACTCAGTGATTTAGGCTTAATGATACAAAGGACAGCAACAATGGCAATGGGAGAAAAAATCCTATATGAAGAGTTTGGATATTTATGTGTTCTTTTCTTCATTTTACATGTATTTGAATACAACCCCTCTCTACTTGTATTAAGAGTTAAACGACCGGTAACCGCTATAGTCCTAAGTTCCATCGTTTTCTTATTTATGATGACTGCCCTGTCGAACAGACAAGTTCAATTCTTTTACTTCCAATTTTAACTATGAAATTAAAATACTTTCCAATTCTGTTACTCATTCTACTTTTTTGCTTTGATAAAATTTTTATAATTCCGCAAGTTCGTAAATTCGTGGTGCAAAATCATGTGAACTCTTATGAAGTTCTAGATACGCTTTTAGATAAGTTGTATTTAGAGCATATTGATAAAAACCAGAAGGTTCTTGGTAAGACTGTCGAGGAAATACAAAGAGAAACCATTCTATTTATGGGAACTTCTCGCAGTGTGGAATATGCTAATCTGAATAAGACTCTATTTGATAAAAATCCTTACATTAAAAATAAACAAGCACTAGAGCAAATCCCTGTTACCTCCTGGACAGTGCGGGCAGCCCCGTTTATTCACATCTACCAGATCTATTCTCATTTTCTAAAAAAGCATCCTCGCCCTAAAATGCTAGTGTTGGAAATCAATTACATATCTTTTAATAAGAATAATGTATTTAGAGAGAAGAAGGATATTTATGATTTTACATTGGAAGAATTTTCTGAGGTTTACGAAGAGTTATCCAACAAGGATAAAATTGAATATCTTTCGACATTGTTTTTCGTCTTGAATAAATCCAATATTAGCTGGAAGAGCTTAATTCGTTCCGGTGGAAATTCTGACCAAGATGTAAATGCGACTTTAGATTTTGTAATCAATGCAAAGAAACTCATGGAGATGAAAGAAAATAAAAATTCAGGTTGGATGCATGGAATTAAAGAACACCAAGAGTCTCCAGAGCAAATAGAGATTAACCGCAAATACACCGAGTGGGTAATTCAGTCTTTCTTTCAAAATTTTCAAATGGATTTAACATCTAGCAATTTATTTAAGAAAGTTTTACGGGAAGCAAAGGAAAAGAACATCAATCTTGTTTTGTATCGTCCCCGCACGCATGAAGAACTGAAATCTTCTACCAAGAAATATACAAAAGGAGAGGCAGAATGGCTCTTAGAAGTGAAGCGATTAGCGAAGGAAGCGTCCATTCCTTTTTATGATTTTGAAGAGCCCGGTTATTTGGAATGCGATTACTTTGCGGATACTAGCCATTTGTCTAAATCTTGTTTTCCGGAAGTGGTAGAGAAAATTGTTTTAGAGGGGCGGGAAAGAATACCACGGATGAACACGGATGAACACAAATGAATCGAAAGGTAACCATGGAGATCAGATTTTGTTTATTTGCTCTAATTAAAGTGATTAGTGCTGTCATGGTGTGGTTCGACAAAGCACACCAATCAAGCTTTTCGAATCCATACTTAGTAGAAGAGTATCCTTATCTTTTAAAGAATGATAAAAAATAGAATTCCAAAAGCGCGATTTCTAATTCAAAATAAAACTATCTCTCTAAAAGAGTTTGGGGAAATATTAGACTATAAAGTAAAGGTTCAAATTGGCAAGGATTGTAAGAAGAGAGTGAGTGTTTCGGAAAAGTTTCTTGCTTCTCTTTTGAAGCGGAAGGTTTTACTTTATGGAATTAATACTGGCTACGGTCCATTGGCTACTACTCATATACCTCTAGCTAATGCAAAAGAATTACAACGAAACTTAATTTATCATCTAGCGACTGGAGTAGGGGAGCCTTTCTCTGAACTCTATGTAAAAGCTTTGATGCTAGCTAGAATCATTTGTTTATCTAAGGGGTATTCGGCGATTAGCCTCATTTCCTTAGAAACGCTCATTGTTTTTTATAATTTAGAAATTATACCTATAATTCCAAAACTAGGAACGGTAGGGGCGAGTGGAGACTTAACGCCATTAGCTCACATGACTTTAGCACTCATGGGTGAGTCTGACGTAATTTACCTAGGAAAGAAAAAGTCTGCCAAGAATATAATCCAAAAAATGAAAATTAAACCACTCGACTTAGGTCCTAAAGAAGGCTTAGCCTTAGTAAATGGAACTTCCGTGATGACAGGAATTTCTGCGGTTAATGGATATTTGTCGGAGAGAGCACTTGACTTTGCAGTTTCTCTTTCTGTGCTTTATGCAGAAATCATGGAGGCGAAGGAAGAAGCCTTTCATCCTTTGATTGGAGAGGTTAAGCCTCATGCTGGTATGAAACAAGTCCTAAAGATTTTTCAGGAAAAAGCAAAAGGCAGTTCTCGGTTCAAAAAGAAAAGAGAACTGAGTCTTACTACAAGCATTTCTTATGAAAATGAACTCCTGCAAGATGCTTATTCCATTCGATGTATTCCACAAATCTTAGGAGCAGTGGCTGATGTGATTCACTTTCACAATGATACAGTGGAAGTGGAATTAAACTCAGTAACGGATAATCCCATTTTTGCTCTGCCGGAAGAGACAGTTCTACACGGTGGAAATTTTCAAGGTCATTCAATTGCGCTTGCTGCGGATAATCTCTATAATGCGATTACGAATCTTGCTATCCATTCAGAAAGAAAAATTGCCCGTATTACTGATCCAAAGTTAAACAACGGTTTGCCTCCTTTTTTACAGGGAGATAGAAACGGACTACAAAGTGGATTTATGGGTGCACAAGTCACGGCGACAGCAATTCTTGCTTGGATAAGAAGCAATGCTATTCCATCTTCCATTCAATCTATATCGACTAACGCAAATAACCAAGACGTAGTCAGTATGGGAACGATTGCAGCTCTTAAAACATCAGAATGCCTAGACAGAGTATTTGATATTCTTGCAATAGAAGCACTTGTAATGGCACAGGCATTTGAATTAGAGAATGGTTTTTCTCCAAATGCTGGTTTTAGTAAGAACTCTATTGAGCTTGTCAAGCGGATAAGAGTGATTTCACCCTTTCTTGGTAAAGATAGAAGTCTATCGAAAGAAATTCAGTCTTTGAGTCAGGCGATGAAGTTAAATAGATTGTAAGTAGTCACTTTCGAAATAGACTATTTCTCAATTTCATATAGTGCCCTAACCTCATCAGCGTCCATTGCACGGTTATACACCCGAACGTCATCTAGGCTTCCTTGATAGTAGTATATGTTGTCCATTCGTCGCCCAAAATATAAAGGAGAATCGCCGGTTGTAAGAGTAAAATTTCCCTGATTCACAAAGACTCCATTTTTATAAGTAAAAACAGTAGTAGAATTATAAACAAAAACCCAGTGATCCCAATTCGTGGTAAGTGCCTGTCCAGTATTCAGATCAGCAAAATGTCCATAAAACATTATGACTGAGTTTGAGAATACGCCATAAGCCTGTGATCCGACAAGGCTACCCCAATTCACTAAATGCTGAATTGTATTAGAAGGTGAGGCTGGATGTTTTACCCACGCACTAATAGTTCTAGGGTTACTTCCTGTAATCCCCACGTTGGAACCAGCCAGAATATAATCATCCGTTCCATCAAAATTATATGCGCTGTTAGCATTGCCTTTTCTATCCGTTACAAGCTGAGGCAAATTTTGAGTTCCCCCTGCTCCGTAAAAAGTGGAAGAATTTGATGTTACAGTGTCATTCGCATTTCCGGAAAATGGATGATAGGCAACTAGTCCATTGGAAATAGATAAATCGCTAATAGTCAGTGCAAGAGAAGACGTTCCAAGTGTGGCGTTGTCTCCTAAAACTTGTGTGATCTGAAATGTAAAAGTTTCATCGACTGCTTCATACGTAGTATCATTTGTAATTGGTATGTTAACTGTTTTACTTGTCTCGCCCGATCTAAAATACAGAGTGCCACTCGTTGCTGTATAATCTGTTCCTGCAACTGCTGTGCCATTGGAAGTAGTATAATCAACAGCGATGATACTTGCTGGACTTGCCGACAAACTGATAGTAACCGTTGCATTTCCAATGCCTTCCCAAATCGTTGCATTGACAATAGATGCATTCACTACTCTTGTTGTCGCATTGGAAGGAGTGAGGTTACTAACGATTATGCTGATTAAAGCTGTTGCGATTTGGGTTGCATTTTTTGCTGTGACCGTATAATCCATCTTATCCTTTAATACAGTAGGTGAACCGCTAATTACGCACAGATTACTGAATGACAAACCAGAAGGAAGAGAAGGAGAAATCGAACAGGATGAAATATCTCCAATTACGGAAGGGTTAATAGAAGAGATTGGCACATCCTTTACAAAGGCATACACTGTGTTTGCGTAACCAACATAGAGCGGTAACTGCCCAGCTTCTAAAACAGCGATACTTATTTTTGTATTGGTAGAGCCGCCCGCATTAGTTCCTGTGATTGTATATTGAGTTGTGTTTTGGACTTTCTGAGGAGTTCCATAAATTGTACAATTAGAAAGCAAATATAGTCCAACAGGCAATTCAGGAGATACAGAACAAGAAGAAATAAACCCAGAATACGAAGGACGCATAGGAGCTGTCGAGACTTGCTTATTCAAAGGATAAAACGAACTATTATAAGCAAGGGATGAAGGTGATACTAATTCCTCTGTTGTAAAAGAAAAAATATATTCTTGGTCTAGTTTTTTATTGCTATTTCCCCTAACGTTTATTTTTACAGTAGCGGTATATTTTGTTTTAGGTTTTAACAAAGTGTCCGGCGTAAAAACGACAACTTTGTTATTTTCAACAGAATATGTTCCAGGTATTGTATTTCCTGCATTATCTGTAACGTATATCGTATTGATCGTAACACTTGGGCGAAAAATTGGTTCTGAAAAAATGAGCTTTACTTTTACTTTAAGACCAACGTTTTGCTCATTATTAGAAGGCTCTTTCGTAATAAGATTTGGCGGTGGCGGTGGTGGTATTTCGGATCCGGCAACAGAAAAAGAAAGTTCAAAATCTCCTTTTGAAAGAGAATTTTCTGCTAGGTCAGAAACGTCTGAGCCTATTTTCACTTTGTATTTTTTGCCTTCCTCCCATCTGCCCGTCAGTGAAAAAATTATAACCGATGAGAGTCCACGACGAATTCCTACAGGAACTTGCAATCCGGTATCCTGCAAAGTTACTATAATATTTGCGTCCGGCAGAATTTTATTTACTGGTTCCGAAAAGTCGATACTTACAAATTGAGAAGAGTGAATGGTGTCGCCAACTCTACTATCTCTTACTCCAAACCCGAAACTTCGCATCGATGGAGATGTTTTGGTTTCTAAGGGAAAATGCTGAGTAACCTCTGGCAGAACTGTATCTTTTTTGTTAGAAGTCATAAAGGTAATAGAGAAGTCTTTTCCCATTGAAAGCTGAGCCGTATCCTTTACATTTGCATTGACTGTCAAATTGTAGTAAGTATAATTAGCCAAATCTTTTTTGGGTTTGAGTTGAAGAATATTTTCGGAAGTAAGAGACAGATCAAAACCTATAGCAGCACCGTTTTCTTTTAGAATAAAATTTTCCTCTTTTAAGGAACGAGGATCTAATGCCTCGCTAAATTCAATAGAAATTTTAGCATTAATATCTATACTAGACGATTCATCAATCGGTGTAATAGCGTTAATCGCTATAGGACTTACATCGCGCAAAGTTCCTGTAGTGAAATTAAACTCATAGTTGTTTTTTAGTTTATTCCCTGATGTATCCTGCACGCCGGATACATTGACCAGATACTTCTTATTAGCCACAAGATCAGAATTTGGTGTAAATATAAGACTGTTGTTTATAAATTCCGTTTTGCCTTCTACTACTATTCCATCCAGAGTTACTAAAAGAGGTTGACTAGTATATGCTGTAACTGTTTTTGAGAATAATATCGTTATGCTCCTGTTTAACTCAAATTCATCATCAATAGGATTGGGCGATGTAAAAGAAACGGTTGGCGGTGTTGTATCAGCCGTTAATAGTTTAGTCATATACGCATAGAGTGGCGAAGAATCCTTTACTTTTGAAATACAAGAAGAGTTCGTAAAAATAACAATCGCAATAAAAATTAGTATACTTACTAAATTCCTTATCTTATGAAAAATTTCTAAACCTAGCGGATAGTTCTTTTTTTGCACGATTGGTTGCTTCATACTTTTTCTCCTTTTTTAAAAACTACTTGTATACGAAATCCCGTAAACTTTACCGAGTTGAGTTGAATCACGAAAAATTTCTTGATTATATTGAACGGAAATATTCTTTAACTCCATCGGTATAGGAGTGAAGATAACATCGATTAAGTTCAATATATAAACACCTGCAAGAAATGCTGCTATTCGATTTACTTTTTCAATGTCTTCATTCATTACATTTTTTTGAATCTCTGAAAAGTAGAGGTAGTAGGGACTGTAAGAACGAGACTGATCTAAAAAAGACAATTGAACTAACGCATCATAGTTCCTTTTGTTGTTCTGATATTGTCCTAGAGCCGACTGGTATTGTATCCCTGCGGCAATCAAAAGAATTGGATATATAAAGGCTCTTACGTAATGTTCTTTTTCAAATTGACCCCACCCAGGAAAAAGAATCGACCTCCACACATAAGGTGTAATTGGCGGACTTCCTGCTTGCGGATTTTGAATGGGATGTTCCCATTGTTCTAATGTCCCACCTGCGATTTTACGTGAAAAATTTTCAACACGATCTTCCTCTTTTTCTTCCCCAGAAATAATAATCGTTTCAGAAAAATCCACTTTCTTTTTCGCGATGTCAATGACCTCTCCGACGATATAATACTTATTAGCCGCAAAACTAATCTCACCGGATAACAGCTTGTTTACTTTTAACTGTGCGGCAATTTGACTAGAACAAGAAACTGTGTTGCATTTATTTTTTTCTAATTCTTTTTCCACGGATAGCCTGTCAGGAACTACAAATAGGCCGGTATTGATTATCTTCGTTCGAATCAGATTAGAAAGAGATTCCGCTTTTGCTGATGTTATACCCTTTCCTGCTTTAAATTTTAAAATCATTATCTGTGGTTTCTCGGCTTCTTTAGGTTGCCAATTGGAATTTTGTAATAAAAATTCAGCGATTCGCAATCTCTCCAATTCATAATTATCTTGATTGGATAACACATCCTTCCACTGGACAATTTTAAACTTTAGAGACTTAACAAACTTTTTTGCAATTTTCTTTCTTGCCCCATCTTCATAAGCTATATCAAAAAAACCAGCTACAATACTTACTTTCACATTTTCAATGACCTGTCCATTCTTTAGGGCTAAAGTGTCGGCAAATATAGAGTAACCACAAAAAGAAAAAAGAAGAGTCGCCAAACGAAATATTTTATAAGAACAAATATCTTTCAGTGTTTTCATACGGAAATTAATTAGAGCGTGTCTGAGAAGACGTTAGGCTATTTCTCTAAGAGCATAACTTCTTCTCGGATAGGCTTTTATACCTAACGTGATTTTTACCCAGATTCAAGAAACTTATAGAAAGGAAAAGAAAAAAAGCATTTACTCAAAATTTATAAAGAGGAATCTTGGAATTCGAAAAAACAACAGGATACTGCAAATATGATAAACCTTTTTAAAAAAAATCTCTGCCTACAAAAAACATTCGTTCCACTTTCCAAAGTATTAATCCTGAGCGTTATTCTGCTTTCTTGCAAAGAGAAATCAGAGAAATCTATACTAGAAGAATTTCACCCAGAAGCGATAGTGCTTTTGTCTGTTGGAGATGTGACTAATAATGGTAAACCACTAAAGGGAGCAGACAGGATTAAAAACCTAGATACAATTCAAACAGGAATAAAATCTCTTTGCGATTTGCAAATCATGGGAATAGAATCTGAAACTATCATTCGTTTGCGCCCAGAGTCCAGTCTTAAATTGACAGGAAAAGTCCTAAACGACAGCAAAGAAGTAAATATACTAACTGAGGTTGGTGGATCCTTAATTCATGTAAAAAAATTAGGACAAAATGAAGGGTTTAGTAGCATCACACCCACTGTAGTCATTGCCGTTCGTGGAACAAAGTTTGAAGTGGATGTAAAAAAAAATGGAACAACTAAGACTACAGTATTAGAAGGAAAAGTTGCAGTGAAACTAAAACTTCCTCAAATAGAAAATATTACCGATGATCTCATTCAAAAAAGTGAGACTTTAAAAAACATCTTGGGCACTCTTAACGCAAAGGAAATTGTAATCGAGACAGGTTCAAGCTCGGAGGTAAATTCAGAGACGATAAAGAGTTTTTTAAAAGAGACAGGCACAGTTGATCTAATTGCAAATTTGACTCCAAATAACGTGGGTGATATTGACAAGAAATTTGACCCTAATGTTGTTAAGGAAAAGCTTTCTAAATTAGACAACAAATTCATCCAAGCCCCAAGTCAAAAAGCTGATTCAAAAATGGTAGAAGAGAAACTCAGAGAATGCGAAGAATTGCTATTTGCCGAAAGAGAAAAACTCAAAGATCCAAATATGATTCAAGATGCAATAAAACAAAGAACCAAATTAAACGAAAAATTAGTAATGAAACGAATCGAACAGATCATCGGTAAAGAATCAGAAATTTATATAATGAAAGATGGAAGGCGGATAATTGGAGTAACCGCATCTCAGGATGCCGTGAAAATTAAAATACAAACATCATATGGTCTAATCGAGATTCTAAAAAATGATGTCGAAAATGTAGAGCCTAACGAATAAAATAAAGTTAGGTAGTCACAAAAAAAAGCCCGACTTTTACATCGGGCTTTTTTATTATAAGGCAGGTCTGAGACCTGTCGTCTAATAAAGATTTATCTCTCAGAAGCTAATTCCCATTTCTCAGGAGATCTCCATAGACCGGAGAGTAATAGCTCACGAATCCAGATAAATTCTTTTGGAATCTTATCATAGAGTTTTGTGAAGAGTTCTTCGTGTAACAGCAATTCACTTTTCCAACCTTCTCGGTCAATTGAAATCACTTCATTGAATTGTTCTTTAGTAAATTCCATTCCTCTCCAATCAATATCTTCATGGCGTGGAACCCAACCAAGCGGAGATTCGATAGCAGAGATTTTACCTTGAGAACGTTCAACAACCCATTTGAGGATACGCATGTTTTGCCCAAAACCAGGCCATGCAAATTTTCCTTTATCGTTCTTACGGAAGAAGTTTACTCCGAAGATACGAGGTGGGTTTGGAAGTTTACGACCAAAGTTTAACCAATGTGTAAAGTAATCAGCCGCATGATAACCAATGAATGGTAACATAGCAAATGGATCGCGTCTAACGTTTCCAACAGCACCTACTGCCGCAGCAGTTGTTTCAGATCCCATAGTTGCAGCAGAATAAACACCGAAGTTCCAATTGAACGCTTGGTATACGACAGGAACAAGGCTACTTCTTCTACCACCAAATATGATTGCACTGATAGGAACACCTTTTGGATTTTCATATTCAGGGTCTACAGAAGGGCATTGGCTAAGTGGAGCGGTAAATCGCGCATTTGGATGAGCGGAAGGTTTTCCACTTGCAGGGTCAAAAGGTTTACCTGTCCAGTCAATTAAGCCTGCTGGTGCTTCAGGAGTCATTCCTTCCCACCATACATCTCCGTCTGGAGTGAGAGCTACGTTTGTAAAAATTGTATTTTTAGCTAATGCAGCCATTGCGTTTGGATTGGTTTCTACGTTAGTTCCAGGGGCTACACCAAATAAGCCTGCTTCTGGATTGATTGCATAGAGATGTCCATCTTCTTTTGGTTTAATCCAAGCAATATCATCTCCAACTGTTGTTACTTTCCAACCTTCCATTTCTTTTGGAGGAATAAGCATTGCAAAGTTTGTTTTACCACATGCACTTGGGAAAGCTGCGGTTACGTATGTTTTAACCCCTTGTGGATTTTCAACACCAAGGATAAGCATATGCTCTGCTAACCAACCTTCGTCGCGTGCCATTGTAGAAGCAATACGGAGCGCAAAACACTTCTTACCCAGAAGAGCGTTTCCACCGTATCCAGAACCATAAGACCAAATCATTTTTTCTTCTGGGAAATGAGTAATGTATTTTTCTTTGTTACAAGGCCAAGTAGAGTCTTTTTGTCCTGGTTCGAGTGGTGCCCCAACAGAGTGAAGAGCTTTTACGAATGGCTTGTCACCTAGAATGTCTAGGACTTTTTTTCCCATACGGGTCATGATTTTCATGTTCACGGCAACATAAGCAGAATCAGATAATTCTACACCGATATGCGCAATATCCGAACCAAGTGGACCCATGCTGAACGGAATCACATACATGGTTCTTCCTTTCATAGACCCTTCATAGAGTTTGGTCATTGTCTTTTTGATTTCATCTGGATGAACCCAATTATTTGTAGGACCTGCATCTTCTTTTCTTCGTGAGCAAATATAAGTTCTGTCTTCTACGCGTGCAACGTC
Source organism: Leptospiraceae bacterium (assembly GCA_016708435.1). Classification (NCBI taxonomy): domain Bacteria; kingdom Pseudomonadati; phylum Spirochaetota; class Leptospiria; order Leptospirales; family Leptospiraceae; species Leptospiraceae bacterium. The sequence goes on from JADJFV010000033.1 coordinate 173,590, forward strand.
AGTAGGATCTGAGAATGCAATGTAGGAATTTGGTTTTTTGGCAGGATTTAGTTTTTTAAATACCCCAGCATCAACGAGGTTTTGGCAAAGTTTATCGTATTCTTCTTCTGATCCGTCACACCAATAAATTTTATCAGGCTTACAAAGCTCTGCTGTTTCCTTAACCCAGTCGATTAACATTTTATTCTTTACATAAGATGGTATTTCCATGTATAAATTCTCCTCGTGTTTACTTTTATATACAATTTGATAAGTCCTTCCTATTTTCAAAGAACTTTTTTTTACTATTTAACTGAGATTTATCATAAGAATTAGGCTTCGTAAAGGCTAAGTGCCTTTCTGTAAAAAAAACAAAAGTTTTCTAAGCTACAGCAGTAGTCTTAGAAGAATTTATCACCCAGAGCGAAGAAAAATAAAGAGAATTTTTTTAAAAAATTGCAACCAAATCCTGTTGATTGGTCATCCCGTCCGTAAGCGAAAGATGTTTTAGGTATAATCCTGTAAATCTTGGAATCCTGCCTAAAAAAAGCGATTCGTGATTGACTACTGTAAAGATATTATAATAATTCCTAAGCATGAACCTTTCTCGTTTTACCCTACTATTCATCGGCTTATTTTTTTTTTCGAACACAGCTTGCAAACAGGCTACCAATTCCATTCTTCAAATTCCAATTGCATGGGAATATGCCGAGTCCGAGCAATATGAGCCTTTAAGCTTTCTTGCGGATAAGGAGTTTAAGCCTCTTGAAGAATCACAAATTAATGGCCTCGCAACGTTAGTTCCGAATGAAAAAGGCTTTTTATGGGTAAAAGGATCGTTTAATTTCAATTCTACGAATGAACCAGTCGCGATTTCACTTGGAAAAATTATAAGCGCAGAAGAAACGTATATAAATCGATTCTTTCTTGGAAGAACAATTCGAAAAACTAAAGAGCAGTGGAATTTTTGGAATCTATATCGGCATTATCCTGTTGCAAAAGAACATCTTCTTGAGGGGAAAAATGAAATACTCCTCAAAGTCTATGTTGATTCAGAAGGAGCAATTCCTGCTTACATCGAAATTGGAAATAGAGAGGAAATAGACGCTGTTATTTTTTCAAAAATGTTTTATGAGAGCTATTTGAATGGAATAGTCACGGTTTTATTTATTGTAATTGCTCTATACCATTTATTAATTTATTGGAAACGCAAACAAGACAAGGAAAATCTATATTATGCGATATTTTGCTTTTCCTATTCTTTGTATGGATTGAATTTTGTAAGTTGGATATTGGGATCATTTTTAGATGTCAATTATTTCTATTTTCAAAAATTCATTTTCACTTCTATGTTTGTTTCTGCCTATGCACTATATAGATTTATATCAATTTTTTTAAAGCGTAACGACCGGAAGTGGTTTTCCATTCTTTTTATGATTCTTCTGGTAATACCTCTGCTTATAACAATTGGTGCACCTAGTTATAATTTTATGTATAAGACTCGCGGCATAATTATGTTATTCATAATGCCATTTCTGGTATACATTCTGTTTGTCCCTGTATACAATTATATAAAATACAAAAACATGGAAGCAAAGACTATGCTCGCTAGTTTGGTAATTATTTTTACCATTGCATTTCATGATATATTCAATGTAGTATTCAAATGGAATTCTAGTTTTTGGGTTGGTCCTGGGATTCCTTTATTTATGGGAAGTATCATGTTCTTACTTGGAAATAAATTTGTTGATGTGTATAATCAAACAGATGAACTAAATGAAACTCTCGAACAAAAAGTCGTAGAGAGAACAAAAGAAGTAATGGAAAAGATGGATGTGATTAAAGCATTAAACATTCAGCAAGACGGAGATTATTACTTAACTTCTCTCATTGAAAGACCACTTGGAACTAATTATAATAAATCGAAGAATGTAAAGACTGAATTCTATGTAGAGCAGAAGAAAAGATTTCAGTTTAAAAACCGCAATTCAGAACTAGGTGGAGATATTTGCATTAGTGGTAACTTACGATTTGGCGATGGAAAGGATAGATATGTGTTCTTCTTTAACGGAGATGCGATGGGCAAATCCATGCAGGGAGCTGGTGGAGCGATTGTAGCGGGAACTGTGGTTAATAGTATTTTGGCGCGATCAGCTAGAAATAACAAGATTCAAAAGATTTCCCCTAAAGATTGGATAACGGAAACTTATCTCGAACTAGATAGCGTATTTAAAACCTTTGATGGATCTATGCTCATGTCCTGTGCCTGTGGAGTCATTAATGAGAAGACAGGTCAGATGTGGTATTTTAATGCAGAGCATCCCTGGGGAGTAATTTACCGAGACGGAAAAGCTGATTTCATTGAATCAGGATTAAATCTTAGAAAGCTAGGAACAATCATAGAAGGAAATGTTTTTCAAGTTCAGGAATTTCAATTTTGCAACGGAGATATTTTCTTTGCGGGCTCTGACGGAAGAGATGATTTGGATATTTCTCTAAACGGTGGGCGGGATATGAATGAAGACGAGACAAAATTTCTTCGTGCAGTAGAAAGCTCCGCCGGAGAGATTACCAAGCTTGTAGAAATCATTCATAGTCTTGGAAAGGTTACAGATGATTTGTCGCTTATTCGAATTGAATTTCATGACAAGGAAGAAGAGCAATCTGCTACATCCGAACTTATCGGGGAAGCTAAAAATCTTATCAATTCAGGTTCAGTATTAGAAGGTATTTCTAAATTATTGGAACATTTGAATCAAAAGCCGGAAGATTTATCTGCATTAGAAATACTTTCCAATTTATACTATGAACAAAAAGAGTATAGGGAAGCCAGTTTCTATATGGAGAAAATATTGGCTCTTTCGCCTAACGATTTGGATACAATCTTTAATCTTTCTCTATGCTATAAACATATGAGAGAATATGATTTATCGACTAGCTTTGCTGAAAAATTATTGGAAATGAATCCAAAGAAAATTTCCAATATTATCAATCTAGCAGATAATTATAGAATTAAAGGAGACTATTTAAAATCGAGAGAGTCGTTAAATCTTGCCATTGATTCCATTTCCTTCTTTGAAAACGCAGTCAAATTGGATAGAATCTTAAAAGCAAAAGGCTATTAACAGCTTGACGTAATTGTTTTATGCTGTTTGAATAATGATAGTAGTTGGATTATTAAAAGGTGGTATAAAAATGAGAGCAAATAAAACAAATATAGGATTTAATTTCTTATTAAAAACTTTAAAGAGTATTATTCTTTTTATCTGCTTTGGGTTTACTGTGGAAATTTTCTCTGCCGATATGCTTGTCGTTGCTATGACTAAAGTAGGAGAGGCAGTTTATCAGAGAGGTGGAGGAAAGGAAACTCCCATTGCTAAAGGACAGGTTTTCGATAAAAAAGATAAAATCATCACAAAAAATGGGTTTGTTGATTTACAAGTGGGGCTAAACTCTATTATCCGTGTTGCAAAGAATTCTACAATATCGCTATCTGAATTAATTGAAGAAGTTGGATCACAAAAAGTAGAACTGAATTTGAATAAGGGAGCAATATTCGCTAAGACAATAAAGAAAATGGATAAGAAATCAGAATTAAAAATTATCACACCCACCATCACGGCAGGAGTAAGAGGAACTCAATTTTTAATTCAAGAAGGCGAAGACAATTTATCCACAGAAGAAAAATTAGAGCCAGGGGTTTACGTAAAAGAAGGTGCTGTTGACTTAAAGACAGATTATTCTCCTGACACAATTGCTATTGAAGCGGGGCAAGAGCTTGTTACCTCCCAAAAGAATTTACAAGCCCAAATACTAAGTGATTACGCTCGCGAAAAAATGAAAATCCTAGACACCTTAAATGCAATGAAAGAATCAAACTACAAACAGTTACAGGAGCAAAGAGCAAAGAATAAAGATCTGATGAAGAAGTAATTACCAACGTATCGCTATTGGAGATTACAAAAATTTATTTTGCTCTTTCGAGTCTTCTTGCGATTCCATCTTTTGCATTTAAGATGAGCAATGTCAAATTGATAAGCCCAGAGCTTATTTCAAGTGTTTGTAATATCCAGAATAGATTTGTTACCGGCTGAATTTTTGAAAGGTATAATAAGATGTATGCGCTTGGCAATAAGATAAGTATTCCATTAGCCGCAATGAATTTCATACGGGACTGTTTTCTAATGATCAGAATGTTGGTTGATTTTCCAGCAAGCTTTCTTCCTGAAATGCCTGTTCCTATCAAGGTAATTACCAAAAAGGGTATTAACCAAGCGATGATTTGTTTCGCGGTGATTATTCTATTGAAGTCACCGGAGAATTCTGAGCTTATAGTTAGCACTTGGAAGAATAGAATAATGAGTATTGCCAATATCCCGCCTAGTTTATGCAATTGAGAGATTTTCATTTTCTCTCCTTGTTTTTATATTACTTGTCTGAACAAGTATTTACTTTTTATTTCATAAATAGAGTTCTGTCAACTTAATTAGTTGTCTAGACAAATATATTAATTGTTTAAGGAAGAATATAACAGAATATGGCTTTATGATTATATTGGATGAACAACTTGGATTTAATATTAATAGGATCGCCATTATTTTTAGAAGAGAATTGATGCGCTGTTTAAAAGAATATAAACTTTCTCCTGAACAATGGCAAGTGCTAGTAACTCTCTGGAATAAGAAAGCTCTTTCCCAGGCGCAGATAATCGAACTTACTCTTCAGGACGCTCCTTCGACATCAAAGATGATTTCTCGTATGGAAAAAAGCCAACTCATTGAAATAAATGCATCGAATAAAGACAAACGAGTAAAAGTTATTACTCTTACAAAAAAAGGCAATTCATATAGAAATACATTACCAAATAAATTATTAAAGCATTTCGAAAAATTATTAATCGATTTCCCACTTAATCAAAGGAAAATATTGTTGATTCAATTAAAACAATTACGCATTTCTCTAGGCGATATAAAAAAAGAAGGTGCAGAATAAATGTCCTTTCAAGAAAAATATAAAAAGAGAAGATTCATCTTTTTCTTCATTATCTTTTTTGTCTTTGGAATTCCTACTTATTTTTATCTGCGAGCCCTTCCTATTCCAATTCTTCCCGTAAAGAGTTCACTTACAGGAGGAGAATTCAGAATAGCCCACCGTTGTGGCAAACGAGTATTACCCGAAAATACCTTGTTTGCCTGTGGAGAAATCTTTCATAAAAATTTGGCTGATCTATTAGAAATGGATGTTCATCTGACTAAAGATTCTCATCTAGTAGTGATTCATGATTCTTCTGTTGATAGAACAACGAATGGAAAAGGAAAAGTGGCAGAGTTAAATTATGAAGAGATAAAGAATTTAGATGCAGGATATACTTTTACAGAAGATGGAGTTACATTTCCCTATCGAAGTAAAGGAATTTCTATTTTAGAATTAGAAGAATTTTTTAAAGAACTACCAAAAGCAAAGTATTATATAGAAGTAAAAGTCAAAGAACCATTAGCCGCAGAAATCTTAATTGGATTAATAAACAAATACCAAATGCAGGAAAGAGTATATATAGGTTCCGTTCGTGATGGAGTAAATGAAAATCTACGAAAACTATCCAATCATAAAATTCCTGTCTTCTCAGGGCTGATTCATTCCGGTAAATGGTATTTATCCTATCTACTCGGAATACGCGGGATTGTAAATCCACCGGAAGTATTGGCTATTCCTGATATGCCGCATCTACTTCCTATTACGGATGATTTTATGAACGCAGTCAGGGAGCAGAATATTACACTCCATATCTTCACTATCAATAACAAAGATCAAATTATAGAACTCAAAGCAATGGGATTAGACGGGGTAATGACGGATAATCCTGATTTGTTTTCACAAGATTAAAATTGTAAGATACCCCAAGTGCTTGGATTTGTTCCAAGCGTTCCAGTTGTCCAACGAAACCAATGCTGAGCTGCAGTTCCTGCGACTAAGTCATCATCGTTTACCCAGAAAGTAAAACCAATTACTTGACCTGCGGTTATTCCAGATATACCTAAGTCAGTAAAAGGAATTTTCATTTCTATATTCCAGCCTGCATCTGTATCTGCATCATTATTCAAGGTAGAACCTGTAGTATAGTTAGAGCGGGTAACGCTCGGTGTCCAAGCTAGCCAGCCGGGACCGCCTTTACCGTAATTTTCATAAGATGCTCCAGTGAGTGGCGTAACGATCATATGAAAATCATTTGCGTCTGTAGTCACTGTCCGGTTAAATCCCATATCAAAGAATAATTCAATCCCATCATTTAACCAGGGATTACCAGTGCTATCTACTCTTAGAAATTTATCATCCGAATGAATGAATATATAAAAATTATTGGCATCATAGGCAAATCGAATATAACCGGTTACATTCAAATCTGCTCCGCCAGTATAGTCTGCAAAAGTAGGAACGACTGGAAATGAAAAACTGATTTTAGGAGTTGAGTTCCAAGCAGTATCATTGTCTAGTCCATCAATTACGATAGAGTTGTCGGATACTACTGTCTGGATAATGGACGTTGTCCCTAACATGCCGGAGGCAATTGTTCCAGTCGAGTATTGGACGGCGTCGTTATATAAAAAAACTTTGTAGTAGTAGAGGGTTGCAGTAGAAACGGATGTGTCATCCATGCTCGCATTATCGCTATTAGCCGATATAGTAGTGCCGTCATTTATATCTGAGGGTACACTACCTATTTTGCGCTTAATTAACACGCCATTTAATTTACAATTGGAAGGATTTGTCCAAGTTAAGCTAATTTTATTTGGTGTTGTGGAAGTTGTGAGTAAAATTCCTGTCGGGTTTGTCGGAGCAGTAGACGTGCAGCTATCTGTTGTCACAGTCGTAGGTGTGGCGGTGGGTGTCGTTGTTGTCGTAGTTGGTGTTGCCGTCGGGATATTAGGTGTTGTAACGCTTATATCTGTTGAACTACTAATACTAGGCTTATTTAAATCAATAAAACCCTTTATGGCTGGCTGGTTTGGCTTATTGCAAGCAGTTAGTAATGCGGCAAAGATTAGAATCGTAGGAAGGTATTTCATGGTATTTGTGTCAAGTAGGATAAAGTCATAAGCGCAGTCCTCTTCTTATATTTAGACGAATTAAAATATTGATTTTTCTTCTAAATACTTAGGTCAATGTCGCCTTACTATAAATAAATTCTAGACATTTTTATTAAATTTTTACTTTAAAGGATGGCTTGTTTTTAATTTAAGTTAAATTTACAAGAACTAAGAAATTTGTATTTTGTGAATGTTTCTAAAGGAGAATTTTATGTTCAAATTTTTAATTGCGGTAGTATTAGTCGTTGGATTAGTAAGTTGTGAGAAAAAACCTAGCGGGCGCGTATTCTTTGTTAGCCCACAAAATGGAGAAGAGGTTAAAAGTCCTGTGGTTTTTAAAATGGGATTAGAAGGAATGGAGATTCAACCAGCAGGCGAAGTGCTACCTGGAAAAGGACATCATCATATCATCATCGACGGAGATCCAATCTCTTCCGGTCAAGCTGTTCCATTTATAGAAAAGAAAACATTTCACTACGGCAAAGGGCAAACGGAAGCTTCCATTGAACTTGAGCCAGGAGAATATGATGTTACCCTCCAATTTGCAAATGGTGCACATGTTTCATACGGACCTGAGCTTTCATCTAAAATTAGAATCAAGGTTATTCCGTGAATTTGATTTCAAAAAAGAAATTTTGGATTTTTGATATGGACGGGACATTGACTGTAGCCGTTCATGATTTCCCTGCGATAAAAAGAGAATTAGGAACGCCGGAGGAATTGGATATATTACATGGGATTAGTCTTATGTCAGAAGAGGACGCAAGGCTAGCCCATGAACGATTACAAGAAATCGAATTTAGATTAGCCTCTATCGGTAGAGCCGCGGCTGGAACTATGGAGCTTCTAGATACACTGGCGGCTAATAACTGTTATCTAGGAATACTGACTAGAAATACTTTAATCAATACACTGGAAACTTTGCGTGCCGCTAATTTGAAGAATTACTTTCCTGATTCTCATATTGTGAGTCGAGATCATGCAGAGCCTAAGCCAAGTCCTGATGGTATTCATATCTTACTGGACAAATGGAAAGCCTCTCCAAATGATGCAGTTATGGTCGGTGATTACATCTTCGATCTAGAAGCGGGAAATAGAGCTGGCTTGCATACTATTTACGTAGATCCAACAGGAGAATTTGTTTTCCGAGATCATGCGAGTCATTGCGTCAAACAATTGGATGAAGTTTTAAAGATTTAGAATGAGGAGAATACAAATATGGATTTAAACACAGAAATGTATCCAATCGATTTTTCAGAAGATGAACTAGACGTTCTAAAAAGCACATCAGTTCCTTATAAGTCAGTTCATAAGAAGATAACTTCTACTAAGAAGAATCGCGATGGATTTTATTATATAAAATTTACAATCAAGGAAATCAGAGAACTCAATGAATACCTTGCATCGATTTTGAACCGTGACCTTGCTGACGAAGGAGTGTTGAGCGAGATCATAGACAGACTTGACGCAACTCTTAAGAATACTGCCGGTTATCCGATCATAGATTAAAGTTTTCGTTTACCCCAATATCTCCGGGTCGGGCTTTCCTATGAAATAACCCTGCGAATGCTCGACTCCCATTTCCAATACTTTGGCTTGAATATTTTCTTCGGAGACGAACTCAGCAATTACTTCTGCATTAAGGCTATGCGACAATTCAATAATAGCCTTTGTAACTAAATAGGCTTTGTGGTTTTTAATAATATTCTTAATGAACCAGCCATCAATTTTTAGATAGTCGGGTTGAATCTCTATTAGCCGTGCCAAGTTAGAGTAATGCACACCGAAGTCGTCAATCGCAATCTTACAACCTAGCTCTTTTAGATTCTGTAAAGTCTTGAGGCTCTGGCTGTTTATATCTAAAGAAACATTTTCTAGGATTTCAAACGTTAGGCGAGAGGGAGATATATTATAGTATTGCAGTTTTGCTTCTACAAGTTGTGCAAAGTCTTTGTATTCCAAATCAAACTGAGTGATGTTAATCGAAAGCAGCTTGTCGGAGTTTTTAAATTTTTCAAATGCTTTGTCCATTACAATGATAGATATTAGTTTCATCAAGCCCATTGCACTTGCAAGATTGAGAAAACGATCAGGTAAGATTATAGAGCCTTCATCGTTCATTCGCACAAGACATTCATACTTAGTAATCTTTCCCGTCTTGTTATCCATTATCCCCTGAAAATACGGAATGATATGCTTCTTTTCAATCGCAGTATTTAATTTACGACCCCAAAAAATATTTTGCTTATGAAATTCGATTTCGTTTGTATGCTCGGAAAAATAAGAATTACTAGAATTGTTGAGTCGATGTAGCAAACCGGATTTAGCCGATGAGTATAGATTTTTATTCCCGTTTGTAATAGAAATAAATAATGATATTTGAAAAGAAAGTCCTTCTACTATAATATTCTCCGACTTAAGCATTAATCTAAAGAGAGAAAATTTATGAATAAAATTTTCGGTAGTTGGATTCGTGGATAAAATTAAGAATTCATCTTGCTGGGTGTGAAACATTTCTTCCCCATCTAGAACGCGTAAAGAGATAATCCGTATTAACTGCAAAAGGATTTTATTATATATCTTAGCTCCAAAGTATTCAATGAAATAGGAGTAATTTTCTACTTTTAAGACAGCAAGAGTAAGTGTGAGTCCTTGACTGGAATATTCTTCAAATCGCTTCTGTAATTTTTCCCAGTTCGCAAGATTGGTATCACTGTTATAAAAAAATGATTTTTCGAGTGCGGCATTTTTCTCTGTGAGTGCTTTTCGCGCATAAAAAGAATTAACCACGGCATTCACAATTTCAATTAAATCTTTAGGTTCAATCGGTTTGGAAAGAACCCGATAGATATTTGCTTTGTTCAGCGTGTTTACAGTCTCTATTGCATTGGCAAAGTCTACTAATAGAAAGTTTCTTGTTTCTGGATTTGTTTCATGGATGCGGATAAATAATTCGTCTCCGCGCATAATTGGCATTATCTGGTCACAGATTATGATCGGTATCTCTACTCCTCGGAGATTACAATCTGCGACAATTTCAAGGGCAAGGTCAGAGCGTTTGGAAGAAATAATTTCATATTCACTCCCAAACGTTTCTTTTAATTGAATCGTGATATTTTCTAAAAACAGGGATTCATCATCTACACATAGAATAACAGGTTTTTCCTCTCCTCTATGTTAGAAGGATTTTGCATTATTTTATTACTCTTGGCAAATGATTATTTACCTGCAAGTTGCGTATAATAGTAAATAGCCCCAGCAAGTGCGAGACCAGCAAGAGTAGCAAGTGTAATCTTAATCCAGCTCCATGGTCTATCGCCCGTTACTTCTCCGGTTCTCGCATTGATAATGAAACGATAAATTTTTTCATTGTAACGATAGCTGGAAATCCAAAGCGGTAAAAGTAAATGTTTAAATTTTACTTCGCTGTAGGTTGTATTCATGGTGGTAACTTGTTGATCATCGCCGCCAATGTCACCACGTATATGAGAACGAATCGGGTCTTCCATTTTTTGTTTTGAAATTGAAAATCCTTCTTCCAAGCCGATTTTGTATCTTTCCGTGACAAATCCACTTAGATAACGAGCATCATAAGGTTTTAACTCATGTAAATCCCAAGGCTCTAATTCATCAATCATTTCATGAGGTAAAGACTTGGACGCACAAACTAATACATCGTCAAAATCAACCTTAACGGAACCAGAAACAGGATACCATCGTGTATGACGAACCTCTCTGGTCTGGGTTTGACCTTGGTTGTCTTTGTAACTTTCGGTTACATAATAGTATTCTCCCCGTTGCCCAGTATATCGAGTAAATGTATTTGCATCGTATGTCCAATAAGGAAGATAGATTCCATCCATTCCACTCGCATTGGCACGTTTGCTTAGGTCGTTAGGTGCAAACCAAAGACCTTTGATCCAGTCGATGTATTTTTGTTTTGCCTGAGGCTTATCTACGTGAAAAGGAAGAACACTCTCAGGGACAAACATAGCATCTTGTCCCTTTACTTCGGCAACCATCGGAGAACCACAGAAGGCACATCGGTCAGACTGTGCCGTCATAATGGAATTAGCCCCACAGCCACTGCATTGAATTTCTTTCCCGCCCGTTACTACATCACTCGCTTTCACCGAGCGAACATTCTTCACTGCTTCATTGAAGTCATGCTCTACTACTTGAGTAGTTGCTGTAGCAGAACCATCAGTAGCCCCACTTGATGCGGGGATAACAACGACTTGTTCATGTCCACAATAGGCACATACAATTTTGTCTGTGCCAGGTTTGAAGGTAAGTTTGGCTCCACATTGAGAGCAGGGAAATTCTTTCTTTTCAGTAGCTGTTTCTTCCATAGGTCTATCCTTAAAAGTTTATTGTGGTGGTAAAGGAGGAGGCACAGAGCCAAAGAGTCCAGAGGTCTCTGGGTTCTCACTTGCTTTTACCCAACTAGCCATTCCATTTTTCCAGATGAGGCTATCGCGTGTTATCTGCCCATTTCCAATAGCAGCACGGAGTTGATCCATGTTGAAAGGTCCTTGCTGTTGTCCGTTTACCGCTACGAAATAAGCTACACCACCAGGAATTGGAGGAGGATTCGTGTTTTGTTGCTGTTGGTTATTCATCATTCCGCCCATTTGTTGACCCATGCCCATACCCATACCAGCACCCATTCCCATTCCCATCATTCCGCCAGAACCTTCATTTTGAGATGCGTTTAACATCGCGTCACCCATTTTCATTTGGTTGACTTTGTTTACATCGCGAACCATTGCGGCACCGGTATCATCGTCGAGGAATTTTTGTAGATTAGCCGGTAGAGAAATATTTTCAATGATGAACTTTGTAATCTCAAGACCGAGCTTTCCAAATTCTTCATTAACAAATCCTTGAATCTTAGCGCCTAACTCTTTGTAATTACGAGCAACGTCTAAAACAGGAATGTTCATTTCGGCTAACGCATCTGTAAACTCGCTAATTAGAAGACTACGAAGTTGATCTTCTACGTTTTCAATATCAAAGCTGCTGGATGTTCCGGAAACTTCTTTTACTAGTTTAATCGGATCAGCAACACGAATGGTGTAAGTTCCGAATGCACGCACTTGCACTTGACGAAACTCGGGGTCACGAAGCATGATAGGATTTTTAGTTCCCCATGTAAGACCTGTAAAGAGTTTTGTATTTACAAAATAAACTTCTGCTTTGAAAGGAGAGTTAAGACCATACTTCCAACTCTTGAGAGTGGTTAGAATCGGAATATTCTTGGTAGTAAGCTCATAGCGTCCCGGCTTGAATACATCTCCCATCTCGCCTTCATTTACAAAAATCGCAGTCTGTGATTCACGCACTGTTAATTGCGCACCGTTCTTTATCTCATTTCCCTGACGCTCGAATCTATGAACAAGCCCGGAAAGACTATCATCCGTATATTCTATGACATCAATAAACTCGCCTTTAGCTTTATCTATTATTTTATCAAAAATACCCATCTTCTATCTCCTTAGATCAAAATGAATCCAATTAGAGTATAGTTACTTAAGAACAAAATTAATCAATAAAAAAATGAAAAGTTTATGATACAAAGGGCGCAACATCGTAAGGAATCGAAAGAGGTATAACACCTCAAGATGACGATATTCGAGGTTGTTAAAATGCTTTAGGGAAAAAGGATAGTTCTCATTTTTTAGAAAATATAGTAAGCAGTAACTCCGAATTGTCCAGACATTGATATACTGGTTTTGTATTTGATAATTTCAAACTTTCGTTGAAAATAATCGGAACTCCTTCTCCTCTTTTTTCCATGTAATGCTTTCTTGAAATCGAATTATCTTCTTTCACTGGACAATCAGAAAGTAAATTGCTAATCAATTCATTTCGAGTCGATTGTCTCATTTCAATTGTGTCTAACGTCAATGTGTTTGGTAAATCACCAGGAGAATAAATTTCAACTCTATCTTCAAACATAAAAAAGCGAATCTTAGAACCATGAATGGAATAATCTCTATGAGCCACAGCATTTACAATCGCTTCAAAAATTGCTCTTTCGCTAAACGAAACAATCTCTTGTCTATCTGGATTCTTTCTCGCAGAAACCAATCTATTCTTTCTAAAGAAATGCATTGCATCTTCTATCTGTGTATCTAATGAGCCTGTTATTTTTCTTGCATCAATTTGATAGTTAGAATCCAAACTAAATCCTGCATACGAAACAGCTTCAATAAATGAACCAGCCAAATATTTTTCTGGATGATTCGAACACATAAGTAGACCAGCTACACTACAGCGCACAGAATGATTTTCATCCTGAGTAAGCAAGCCTCTCTTCAGTAGCCATGTCGCATAATCCTCCTTAACCTCTGGAATAAATCTTTTCCAAAGACGTTCTTCTAAGTCTTCAATAGCAGTTTGTGGAACTGCTTGTTCTTCGAAACGAATTAGTCTTGCTTGACTTCTTTGTTGAAAAAGTCTTGCTAAGTATTCTGGTGGCATTTCTCTTTTTGAGCTTCCTACTCTGTAAAAATAACCACTTGCAGATCTATGAACAAAAAGACTTTTAGCAATATCAATTTTAATTACAATTTTTTTATTTCCGGATAAGTCTTGTAATTCTCTCTTTTCAATAAGTGGATTCATCGGAGGTTTAATAATATCATAACAAATTTCTCTCACAAAACTTTCTACTAAATCAATATATTCCAACGAAATCCCAACTATATCTTTTGTCTTATCATCAACGCCTAACAGTATTACTCCTCCATTCGTATTTCCAAATGCACCGATTTCATCTGATAAATCTTTTCTGTCAGGTCCTGTTATCTTTTTTCCTGAAATATAAACTGCTTTTAATTCTAGAAATGAATCTTCTCCAAGTCGAATTTTATCAATAAGTTCTTCTGTTGTGTTAAACATACTGCTCTATCCTTTTAAAATGGAACAAATTTCTTTTGTAATTTTTATATCTTGAAGACAACCCTTATTTTCCATGTATAATTGTCTAATCCCTATTCATCTTTATGTTAACGAGTAAGATTCATAATCGTTTATCTATTTCAGTATTAATACTTCCGATGTCTTTTACTAAGCAATAATCCCACTTTCCTTTCGAGCCTTCTTGGTTAACAGCCTTTACCCACCGAAGCGCCGCAGCTTTTTTTAGTTCTACATCTTGGTTGAAATCATAACCCTTGGTTTCTAAGATTAAGTTTAAAATTGAGCCATCGGTCTTTTGAATCTTCACAATAAAATCAGGTTCATATTCATGTTGCTCTTCATTTTTCTGATATAAAATCCCAAAACCAAGACCAGTATTTTTAATGAAGCTAATAACGTTTTTATTTCCATCTAAAACATAAGCAGCAGATTGTTCAAATCTCTCGGTGTCTGCAATCATCGCATTTGCATGACTTTTATTTACAGGGTAAATATTTTTCTTAGTCACTTTATCTAAGAATCGAGTCGAGCCATCGGGTCTATGTTTTTCATACATAGGCAGTTCCATTTCTTCTTCATTAGCAGATTCTAAGAATTGAAAGATTGCATCTTCCATCATTCCATAATACGGCTGAAGAAAAACATCCTTCTGATCATTTGGTTCAACAGCTTTTACTTTCTTCGTAATGTATTCAGCGATGATTGAAAATAACTGAGGGAAAATTTTATGAGAAACAAGGTCTTTATTTTCTTGAATCAATCGAATAGTAAAGTTAGACGCCATAGCCCATGACAATTGTTGCACGCTTACTCTTTCTCGAAAATGAGCAAGCCCAATTCTTTGTGAAGTTCCGGGACCGTGAAAAGAAGACTTTCCATTGGTATCAACGGATAATCCTTTTAACTCTACTTCGGCAGGAATTCTTGTTGGGTCTAAAGTGATACTTGGAACACTGTCCCAATTTACTCTTACAATGGTTTTAATTTTAGTGAGATATTTTTCTACGCGGGGATAAGTGATTTCATATTGAGATTTATCGGGAACAGCAAACACTCGGTTCTTAGTTGTAGGCTTAACAGTTGTTCCACCTCCACCTCGAACAGGGATTACTTCAAAAGGCACGCCAAGTATCTGTGAATTTTCTTCATCAAAAAGACCGTTGTCGTTTAATTCATAGTATGCGCGCCTAAGACCTCTTCCCACAACTTGTTCGCAGAGTAGTTGAGACTGAAAAGGTCGGAGCCCTACAATCTGAGTAACGGTATTACAATCCCAGCCTTCTGTTAGCATAGACACACTCACAATGCACCTTACATCTCGTCCCGGTGGATGTTTAGGCTTACCTAACTTATCCGCAACTTCTTCAAATCCTTCTGGATAGATAATTCTACCTTGTAAATCTTTAGGCCAGTCGGTTTTTCCTACTGTCTGTAAAGTGTATCGCATCCATAAATTTTCAGAATTTTTATTTCCTGAATCGGAATCCTTATTTACATCCGAATATACTCGAATTGTATTTTCTTGATCGCTAGTGTTTTTCAAAGATTGAATTGCATGAGGAGGAATGCTGTTAGGTGAAATTCCTTTTCCAATCCAATCATACAAAATATCTGCTATTTTTTTAGTTTTGCAAATGATAATTAATACAGGTGGTCTATTATCGGTTATTCTTTTTAACCATTCCAATCTAGTATTTTCATATTCACCCATAATCATGGCGAGTGCATTATGCGCATACTTCAACACAGCCTCTGGTTTAGGATTTGCTTTTTTCCCACCGCGCTCAATTGGAGTCATTTGGCTTAACACATGATCCCAAAGTCTAAAATAAGCTGGTTGATCTTTTCCTGTAGAATCTCTTAAAGCAAGTTGTGGAATTTTTACAAGCCCTGATTCAATAGCATCCTGTAAAGGAAAGTCACTTACAGTCCAAGGAAATGGTTTACCTGTATCCTTTCCGGCGCGACCAATGAAATAAGGTGTAGCAGACAAATCCACACAGAATTGTATTTTTCTGATTTTGTGAATTCGATCTAGTCCTTCGATCCATACAGTAGATTCTCTTTCATCTACCAGAATATCGTCATCATTCTCTTCTTCAAAATCAAGTTCCTCTTCCTCATCTATTTCTTCTTTTTGGATACGATAGGCGTGATGGGCTTCGTCATTGAGAACAAGAACCGGACTTCTAGAACTAGACTCTCTACCTAGAATTCGTTTTACAACAGCAAGATCTGATTCCGTATACTCGTTGTAAACCACTTCAACCCATTCTAAGGTTCCATCTTTTCTAAGTTTTTTATTTCCAGTGGGTTGAATTGTGCCAGTAGAAATCTGGGTTTCCAAAGTAGAGAGGCTAAGAGTTCTTACCCCTCTAGTTAATTTATCTTCTGTTCCAATTTTAATTTTTTGGTAGGATTTTCTTGTAACACCTGCTTTGATTACCCGCGCACCGTCAGTCTGAATATTCTGCGGCTCGAATACATGCCAGTTTACGATGACTACTTTTCCTTGGTTTAACAAAGGAAATAAATCAGGAGGAACTAAATCCCTAGATCGATACAGACTTGCCTCTCCCGATTCAGGCTTTAATTCATTTAGTCTTTCTCGAATCGTTACGTTAGGCACTACGATTAGAACAGTGTCCGTATAATTGGGATTCTTTTTATCAACAGCTCGATTGAGTAAATTCCAAGCAATGAGCATTCCCATAACAGTAGATTTTCCAGTTCCTGTTGCCATTTTTGATGCATACCGTAAAAAGGCTTGCGGAGTATACTCTTGGTTATTCGTATCTTTAGGAGGAGTGAAATCTTTTGGAATTGAAATTCCAGCTAAAAAATCTTTTCTTGCTTCTCTTAGAAAAATAATCGTTTCAACAGCTTCTACTTGCGCATAAAATAATTTTTTACTTCTTTCAGCGTGAGTCCAGTGTTGTAATAACTGACGAGTAATATTCGTTGCCCCTTCGTAATTACTTTCTCTCCACTTTTGGATTTCAGTTCTAATTTTTTGGACTAGACTAAGGCTATACGCTCTGGGATATACATTAGATATTTCTAATATTCCGGGGACAGGCTCCCAAACCATAGACCCATCTCTTTCCGGTGGAAAAATAATTGATTCTCGCCTGCCTTCTTTTTTTTCGGGTGGTTTACTTGGATCAATATACCAATGGAGTTTGGGCTCTTCAAAAGGAGAATTTAGAATTGGCTCTGATACTATATTTGACATAGAGATTATTTACCTTTCTTTTTTGTAGGAATATTTTGAATTGCTTTATCAAAATCAGATTCCTTCTTATTACTTTCCTGCATTCTTTTTTGATGAAACAAGTTGTATTCTTTTTCTGAATGCTCGACCGCAAGTTCATGAGAAATTTTTCCAGCATGATCTAAAATTTCTCGATCATTAAGAGAAAGAAATCCATTGAGTTTAGTAATCCAGTCTTGCATATACATGGGAATTCTTCTCATCGCCTGACCTTCGGCAAATACCAAATACTGTTCCACTAAATTATTAAGCGCAAGAAGTTCATTTTCGTTCAAATAATTTTTAGCAATACCAACATCTTGCTTTCTGACTTTTTCGCCTCGCCAATTGGTGAGACCCATATTCGGTTGTGAGCTATCTGCCCTTTCGTGAATAATTTCGGCTGCTGTTTTTCCTGTGATTGCCCAATGCATTTTGTTTTGAACAGTTTTGAAAAATAGAATACTCATTTCTTGCGTTGGATCATAATCCACACTGGTTGCATAAATATCTGTAATTTTTTGGTAGAAACGTTTTTCAGATGTTCGAATATCCTGAATTCTTCGAATCAGTTCTTCGAAATAATCAAAAGGTTGATCTGGATTTTTTAGTCTTTCATCATCTAAGACAAATCCTTTAATGATGTATTCTTTTAATTTCTCGGTTGCCCATTGCCTGAACCGAGTGGCTATTTTCGATTTGATTCGATAGCCAACGGAAAGGATCATATCTAAATTATAAAATGCGACATCTCTTTCTACCTGCCTTTTTCCTTCTTGTTGAACTATCCGGAAATTCCGGATAGTTCGTTCTACACTCAATTCTTCTTCCTCTAAGATATTCTGTATATGTTCATTTACTGTTCTAACATCTTTTTGATACAACTCCGCCATCATCTTTTGAGAAAGCCAGACTGTATCGTCTTCTAATCGAACATCAATTTTGGTAAGTCCTGATTCCGAAATATAAATCAGAAATTGAGATTGATTCAAAGGTCAATCTCCTTCTCAATCATAAGCTCATTGCCGCGCTCGTCAATCACTTTGACGGCAATTCTTTTCTTTTCACCAGCTTCAAAAGGAGCAGAAACATTTCCTGCTAAGTGTTCCCAAACCGATTCGTCATACTCAGTCTTTAGTGCTTTGGCAATTTTTCCCCAGGCTGATGTTCTTGGGAAAAATGCTTGGTTCACATGAAAGACTGAACCGTTATAATCCTGATCTAAAAACCAAGCAGGAACATCTCTTCCGTCCCAGTGTTCGGATAACATAGTAGTAGGATCAAAGGTGTCGAGACCAACAAGCGTTACCTGCCACTTTCCATCTTTTAATTTCTTCGTTGTAACTTCGGGAAGACCACAAATACTAAATACCTGTGAACTTCTCATATTCTTCAAAAGATCGGACATGAGAAAATCAGGAGTAGCCTGCACATAATAAGCGGGAAGAGTCATTTCCTTAGCTTGTTCTATGAGCATACGCGCGTTAGGCTGAACAGCAAAACCGATGAAAACAATCTCAGAATAGTTTTTGAGATTTGCTTCTTTGATAGCATCTTGCACCATACGCTCGGAGATGGCTCCATTTTCGGGACCGATATGAAAGGCGAGAAGTCTACCTTCTGATTCTCCTTCTGCGTGAATGCTTTTAGCACGAGCGGGTTTTTGCATTTTGGAAAGGGAAATTTTTCTTCCACCGGTTAATTGTAAGTTGGCGGTCTTCTGTAATACATTTACCATTCGGTCAATATGATTCGAGAAATTTTCTACATAATCCGCAGGTGCTTCATCTTCTCCAAGCCCTGAGGGAGGAATGGTAGCTTCGACCACAAAAGGACCAGAGACGCGGGTAATGCGAGTATTCTCCTCTGGGCGATCGACTAGAATTTCCATCTCAGGCTCTATGTCGTTTGCGATACTTTTCAAAGTGATATGAGGAACAAGCCCTCCCACTTCTTCGCCTTTTTTATTCTGCTTACGTTTGTAGATATATCCACCGGAAGGTCCCATATTCGGGTCTTTCAAATCATACCAAGGAAAAGTTGCAGTGAGAATTCTCTGTCTAGCCAATGCCAATGGAACGCGGCTAACGTCACAGGTAATCCAACGTCTACCCCATTGCTCAGCGACATACGCCGTTGTGCCGCTACCACAAGTTGGATCAAAGACCAAATCGCCAGGGTCAGTGGTCATTAAGATACAGCGTTGGATAGGCAACATATTTGTTTGCACAACATATTGCTTTTCTTCAAAGCTATTCATAGTATCATACCACAACCCTCTAAGCTCGGTGAATGGAAAATCAGAAAAAAATCTTTTGTACAATATTTTATTTCCAAAGACTCCTAACCGATTTTGACTTTTTAATTTTTCTATACCACCCTCTGAGGTTCTCCAGCCTCTTGCACCATTAGGAATATTTTTTACACCCAGATATTCAATTTCAAATCTAGTACTATTACTACCAGTTTGAGAATCTAAACCATCTGCAGCAAATATCTTACCTTTCTTTATTTCTTCTTCTGTTGCTTTATTAAATGGTATGTTTTTATCATTATACTCAATCCACTTAAATTTAGAACTTGATTCGTCATCAAGATACCTTTCCATATACAATGGGTTATACTTTAGCTTTCCTTTTTCTTTTCCATACCATAAAATGTAATCATTAATACAAGGTAGGAAAGAACTTGTTTGCGAGACTGTTTTCCTAAATATTATTTCACTCACAAAATTCTCCGCACCAAACACCTCATCCAAAATCTCTCTCACATGGTGTACGTTCTCGTCGGAGATTTGGATGAAGATACTACCACTTTCGGTGAGAAGATCGCGGGCGATTTTGAAACGGTCACGCAAGTAGGTGAGGTAACTATGAATACCCAGTTCCCAAGTATCACGGTAGGCTTGCACCATTTCGGGTTCGCGGGAGAAGGAGTCGTCGTCTCCGTGGCTAACATCCTTTTTGCGCACGAAGGGTTGGAAATTGGAATTGTATTTCACACCATAGGGAGGATCCATAAAGATCGTCTGCACTTTCCCAGCCATGCCTTCGTATTCGATGAGAGAGTTCATCACCACGAGCGAATCACCGAGGATCATTCTGTTAGCCCACTTGTCGTTGTGCTCGTAGCTTTTTAGTTGCTCTGCAAAATTGCGAGTCGGGTCTGCAAATAGACTTCCCATTTCTCCGACTCCACTCTTTCTATGCCCCGTGAGTGTATTGATAATCGCCTCCGTAGAAAGTCTTTCATGCACAAAGAGAGGAAGAGTTGGAACTTCAAAACTGAGATGCTCTGCCTTCCCCGCCCAATCAAGGTTAGGCGATAGAGATGGATCATAGCTATACTTCTTGGGCTTTTTCTTGTTTTGAAATTGTGCCTGTGCTCCCACTTCGGGTCGGGAAATCATTTCGATTATCCGGTGCTCGTAGGAATCGACTAGAGTCTCCGTGTCTTCGGGAAAATTCATTGCATAAGATGGCTTTTTTGTAGGTTTAGTAGACGGTTTCTTTTTAGCAGACATGGAAACACTAATTAGCAGATTTTACTTTTTGGCAACTAGTAAATACTGGTAGAATGATTTATTTTGCTAGAGCGGATACATTTCATTTTTTGATATGTTTCCTACTTACACCATTGGATCAAGATTCATCCAGCCTTCGGTCTGCCTTCGATCAGCGTTCGATTATCATTCGATTATCATTCGATTAGGAAATGAATGGAAACGAAGAATACACGATTCCACTCTGAATAAAGAACAAGGCTTTGTATACTTTACTTTCACCCAATTAGTTTGAATTGTAAATTGATTATCGCTTATATATCTAATTGACATAATCCTAGCTAGTTACAATATCAAGTATACGAAACACTTAAAACAGCGATAGATGGATTTCAGACTGTCACTGATGGATTGGAACCTTATCCGGATAAAAGTATAAAGTCTAAAAATATTTTACAGACAATAGTATCGTTTTTTAAGAAATCATGAATCTAACAGAAATAAAAACAAATGGAAAAATGTGCATTTTTTTAAGTAAAGTTCCTTCTCTTACGATAGAGGAATATCTTAGTAAAGCTAAGGTTAATTACTATAATGCGATGAACGAAGGGATAAGAAACCCCTTTTTATTTTTTAAAAAGAAAAATGGATTTTTTTTTTGAAAAAAAAGGGTATTATTTTTTTTTAAACTAAAATCCTCTCGATTCTTCTACAATAATGGAGTATGCAAAGCAAGAAGGATTTGAGCGGGTAATCGTATTTATCTCTAAGAACCTGAGTCGAGACGAAAAACGCCTATTAAAGATATTAAAGCTAAATTCCTTTCTTTATTATCGTGAGGCTAATTTTTATTATGCTCAAAATATATTTAATCCAACAGGCTATATTCGTAAAGAAAAATTAACCCGAATATTAGAAGGCAAGGCAAAGCCTTCCTCGGAATCAACCTTTCGAATGATTGAATTAGAAATGGATAGAGAAATAAGCTCCAACCTAATAAAAATACGCTATGTAAACTGAAAGAAATTTCTTTGAATGCTGTCATACTTTAATCAAAGCCCGAATAGTATTCGAGCCGCTGAATCCTGTAAATCTTGTTAATCCTGTCTAAAAAAAAATTCGATCAAAATAGATATATCCTTCTGACTTGAGTTATAATTAAATAATTTTACTTTCCAAATCAGCCCGTCTAAATAAACGTATGAGGTGAAGATGAAAGTATTTTTCCCATTACGAAAAACGTTTAAAACTAGGGGTTTGTTTCAATTATTGTTTTTTCTATTGAATCTTGGTTCAAAGAAAGCGAGTCAAGAAGATCAAATTCGAATCCGAATTACAAATTTAATTTCCATTACATTCCTTTTGGGGATTGTAATTTTTACGACAATGCAGTTGATTTTGTTTTGCACTACCGAAATAGAGTTTTTATTCTCTTTTGGGTTGTTAAACTTAATGATCCTCGGTTTAAATCGTTTGGGCTACATTGGATTAACCAAAATCCTACATATAATCATTATCAATCTCTCTGTCTTTGTAATCGTTCAAAAAGAAAAAGATTTACCTGCCATTGTAGTATATCAACTATTAGCCGCATTTTTACCATTTTTGTTGTTTCGCTTGAGTCAGATCAAATACATTATCCTATCTATAATTTTTAATTTTGCTTTAGTGATTTTAAGTTCTCCTTATCTTTTTTCGTGGCTAACGCCCAATATTCATACCCAAAAGCAAATCATATATGAAACAGCATTTGCGCTTTGGAATAGTTATGTTTGCTCTATTTGCTTTCTTTTGTATTTCTATTTGCAAAACGAGAAAATGAAAAAGCGTGTCACAGCACAAACTCTTAGAACAAAAAATTTGAATGCTCAGCTTACAGAATTATTAGAAGAACAGAAATTAACCACGCAGATCATCGCGCATGATTTGCGTAATCCGCTTTCTTCTATTTTAGGAATTGAATCTATTTTAAATCCGATTCTTGAGAAAAATAAAACCATTCCGCAAGAAATTCCCAAATTTCTAGGTTTAATTTTTAAATCTGCGTCTAATGGAATCCGGGTAATTGAAGACATTAGAGACGCCTATTCCTTTGAACAAAAAGGGGTTACAATCGAAATCGAATCTTTACCAATAGAAGAAATTCTTTCGGAAATTTCTGTTAGCTTTCAGACTATGTTAGAGGAAAAGCAAGTGCGGATAATCCTATCTTGCCCCACGGGACTACGAATTAGGACAAATCGCCTTCGTTTAACACGAGCCATTGAAAATGCACTTACTAACGCTATTAAGTTTAGTCCCGAAAAAGGAGAAATTCAAATCAATGTATTTGCAAAAGATTATATTGATATTACCATTAAAGATTCTGGAATAGGCATTCCTAAGAAACTACATAGATTTTTATTTCAGAAATTTACCCAAGCCAAGCGCAGAGGCTTACACAACGAAGTCTCTACCGGACTCGGAATGTATATCATTCATAAAATCATGATTTCCCTTGGCGGTGCCGTCACAATCGACAGCATTGAGAACAGGGGAACAAGCATTAGCCTCTTACTGCCCCTGTCTAAAATGGAGTGATTTTTTATTTCATTTCCTCATAACCACATTCTTGCCCGGAAAGAATACAATCGTATCGTTTTGACCGAGTTGAATTTCGGTTGCGTATTCGTTATTAGCTGCTTGGTATTGCCCCACTTCATAGAATTTTAAACCTTTGGTGGATTTAATTTGAGCAATTGCGTCTGGGTTTTTCTTTAAATCAAAGCAGTAACTCTTTAAACAGAGTCTATCTGATTCTTCTATTCCATCTCCTTCTCCCATTTTCATTTGTTCATCTCTGCGGTAAATATCGATTATATCCTTAGTGAGAATATTGATAGATTTGATTCCGCTTCCACCATAGCCTGCATCTCCGATACTCCAACTAGTGGCTAAGTGGTCTTTGTCTATCCATCCATTTACAACTGTATCGGTAAATGCATTTACAGGTTGGTCATTGCTTGCTTTATAAACGACGACGAGGCAGCCTGCTTGCATATAATTGTTCATACAATCTGTTAATTCTGTATTGCCTTGAGCGGGAGTTGAATAAAATATAAAATAATAACTCCCTTCATTGTTTTTCTCGGAGCCTTCAATGATTGCATTGATCAAGTATCCGCCAAACACATAACCTGTTTTATCTCCAAATTGAACTTTTGCCCATTTGCCTTTTTTATCGTTTATTTCTATTTCTTCGCCCACTTCTTCTGTTGGCTCGATCATAGAATACTTTGGAATTAGAAAAGCAACCTTTCCTTCCAGAGAAGGCACATCCCTTGCATTAAGCCCACCATCTGCCATTACGATTTTAGTCGTTTGACGGGAGGCAGGATTTAATTGGGGATGAAAATCAGTGTTCCCATATTTATTGATTTTCTGCTTACAGTTTCCAATTTCTAAAAGGATAATCAGGATTATCCATATCATAGCATAGTTTTGTATTTTAATCTTCATTTGAAAAACTATTATATTACTTCCTTACTATTTTACAATAGAAAATATCGTTTGAGTTGGTTACAAAAAATGAAGAAAGTGATCTGGGGTTGCGTAAACGCATTGAAACTAGCATTTTTAGCATTGGGTTTTTTTGTTGGATAGCTTCAAACCTCATTCAAATTTCTGTCTAATACTTAATATGCTATATAAAGTATTGATAATATTACTTATAATTACGCTTAATCACTGTTATGCTACAGATAGAACCAAATACATAGATGAATACACTGCTAGACAAAGATTGTATCTAATCACAATTTTAAAATGTAGTATAAGTGGTGGAACATCTAAAAACAATGTGGAAGTATTTGCCTTTGTAGAAAAGAATTTTTCTAAGACTTATACTTTAACCGAAGGAGAGCGCAAAAAGGTTACCTATTTTAAAAAAGATGTAGATACTTGTGAAAGAAATATCACTGCCTTTGATTTTAAAAATTGTAATCTGAAAGACTTTGACCTCTTAAACTTACTCTCCAAAGGTCAGCTATGTAAATTGGAGCCAGCAAGCTTCTTCCAATTCTGATTAGAATTTTGCTGAATAACCAATATGCAAGATAAAAATATTTTTTACAATATGTTGCTCCTGGTAATTGCGAGTGGCATATTGCTTTGCGGCTTCGTGTGTGTTAGATTGGTGGATAGTATCTAATACCAATCTGTTTGCAATGCCCGCAGTCTTAGAAGGATCTACAGTCTTTCCATCATTGGGGTTAACATCATTATGCCCACCTATCCTTGGATAATTTCTATCGTTATCATACAGGTAAAGATTTGGTCGATGAGTTCCATTGAGTCCAATTAAGAAATGTCCGAAGAAAAATTGAAGACGAGCCGTTATATCACTAATTCCATTTCGTTTGTCGATGGAATTGTTCGGTGTTTGATAGCCTGCTTCTAGTATGGGGATAACACGAAAAAACTCCTCTTTAAAGAATTCGTGTTTAAGAATCGCTCTTGTATGAATGTTTCCGTTGCTAAGTCCGTTTGCCTCTGAGCTAAAACGGTAATAGGCTGTTATCTCCGGATTTAAGAATTTCAAAACGGAAGATCTATAACCAATCACCCATTCTCCAAATGTAAACTTCGACGGATAATTCTGATTATTCAGAAAAAACATTCCAGTTCTAAATCCTCCCGCCTTTGTTTCCCAGTCATAATACAATTGACCAAAGAATACATCGCGCATACCATTCTGCTCTCTATGTGGTTTTAATGCGTTCGGATCAAAGTCCAAAACTCCAGATTGAATTGCTCTATTGAATTTGTTTACTTGCTCATCACCGCCCGGTGTTGTTTGAAATCTTAAATCTGCATCTTTGTTCGATCTATTTTCCAATGGATTATTGGATGTGAGAAGAAATTTTAAACCCGGCAGAGGAAGATGAAAGATTACATTCGTGCTTAGAAACCAAGATTCGGCAAAGGACTTATAGCTATCTTGATTTCTGTGACTTAGCTTTTCTCCGTAGATGCTTAGTCCTCTGAAATTAATATCGTTTGCATAGTATTGTGTGATTGTAAAATCATGTTTGGTTTCTGCTGGTTTGTCGGACTTCACGATTTTAGGATTTGAGTCTTCTGTTTTTGTTTCTGTCTGAATGGAAGAGGATTCTTTTTTTCCTGACTCTACTGAATTTCCCGCTTGTCCTTGCAAAGCGAACGTTATTAGAAATAGGGTTGTGATGATTATTCTCATGCAGAAGTGCTTCCTTTATTTTTATTAAAAGACAGTGCGAGAATAATTCTCCTTTGTCTCAGTCTTAAAAGTTTATTCGAAAAAGAAATTAATTAAACCACTTTCCTTTTCCAATTATAAATACCAATTACTTTAATGAATACAAGAGCTATTCTGAAATATTTATTCGAATGAATGATGTTTTGCACTTGCAAGAAATGAAACTCTCTTAACGATGAATTATCAAATTGGAAAATGAGAATGGGAAAAGAAAACAGTAAAACTAAAATGCGAATTATAGATAAGGCTTGTGAGTTATTCCTCGCCTACGGTTACTCTAGAGTCACAATGGATGAGATTTGTCGCTCCCTTGTGATGAGTCGCAAGACAATGTATACATATTTTTCCAACAAAGAAGAGCTTCTTCGAGAAGTGATTCTCAACAGATCTCAATGTAGGCGCGTCGCGATTGATGGTATTCTCAGTGACTCTACGCTTGATTTTATGCAACGATTTAGAAAAATGATTGAATACATCAGTAAGGAAAGTCCACGAGAAAGTATTCACTTCATGCAAGATATAAAGACTAACGCACCGAATATTTGGTCAGAAATGATTGAGATTCGAAACAAGGACATTCCAATTCGAATGGGCAATTTTCTTAAAGATGGAATAAAACGCGGAATTGTCAAAAAAAATATGAAGACAGATATTTTTATCCGAATGCACCTTGCAGTAGTAAACGAATTAATGAATCCAGAAACACTCCTCGAAATGGGTTTCACTGTTGCTGAAATGATACAAGAAATAGATTCTGTTCTATTCTTTGGAATTATAGATCAAAACGCACCAGAATTCCATAAACCTACCCCTAAAAATAACAAGATCAAAAAGTAATTTCCATAAAAGGGTTTCCAACTATTTTTTTTGGAAACTTTTTGTTTGACAGGGTAGTCTACTGTTTAAGGATAGGAAACATAAATTGTATTATTTGTTTCCTTTGTTATTTTATGAAAATACTAAGAAATTTCCATTTGCTAGCATTTTTACCAGTATTAGTCCTTTTGACCGATTTATTAGTTCGTAAGGATATATTACTTCAATTTAATTCGCGTATGCGAGGATACTATCTATTATCCATAGCTGGTTCTTTCTTGTTCTATCTCTTTATTCTTTTCTTCTTAAATCAAATCGCAAGAAAGATACCGAAAGCAGTTTCTTATTTCTTGGCTTTCTTGATTGCACTTATTTATTCCTTTTCTCTAATTGGCAGTTACGGATATTTTTTCCGCGCGAATATGCTGCCTAATTATTTTGTATTTCATTATATGATTCAGGAGCCGCTGAATTCTTTTACACTTCTCAAAGATTCACTTTCCATTTTTAGTTTTTTTATTTATATGCTCCTCACTAGTTTCAGTTTTTTCATAATTTGTAAATTCTCCCAAATAAACTTACCCTTTAGCCGAGTTGGAAAGACAATCATTGTTATCCTCGGCATTTTTTCCTTATCCTTACTTACTATCATTACATTCAATACAAGATTTCAAGATCAACTTTATGTATCCGATGTAAATACGATTGCATTTGCTTCTAGAAACATTCTCAATAGACTTTCCTCTTCTCAAATGGGCTCGACTGGATTACAGTCTAGAACGAAAACATCCATACGGGAAAATATCCGTAAGCCTAAGTTTAATATTTTACTTGTAGTAGCAGAAAGTCTACGCAGAGATCATTTAAGTGTATACAATTATGAAAGAGAGACGACTCCATTTTTGAAGGGAGTTGTTTCTTCTAAACCGAAAGAATTTTTCCTATTTCAAAATGCTTATTCCAATGCAAGCTCGACTTTGATTTCTCTTCCAAGTATACTGACAGGAGCTTCTCCAGTTCAATCAGCAGCAGATACTCATTCTTATCCCGTATTTTGGGAGTATGGAAAAAAAGCAGAGATGGATACGTTTTATATCACCTCTCATAGTCTGGCATGGAATAATCTAAACGGATATTTATCGAATTCAGGTATTGATTTTTTGTATAATAGAGAGACTAGTGGTGAATCCATATATAACGACATTGGAATTGATGATAGAAAGACATTGCTAACATTTGATTCTCATATTAAAAAACTTGCAGTAGAAAAAAAGACATTTGCTGGCGTTCTTCATTTGAATACAAATCATTTTCCTTTTTTTGTTCCGGGAAGTTCAAAGAAGTGGGATGGAAATGATGTAAGGGATATGTATGACAATTCTGTTTATCATTTTGATAGACTGATGGAGTCTATGTTCAAGAGTCTTTCTGAATCAGGAACACTGGATAATACCATTATACTCATCACTTCCGATCATGGAGAATCTCTACTCGAACACAATTACCTTGGACATATAGAGAGTTATTATTTAGAAGCAGTTTCGATTCCTATGATGATTTATATTCCCAAATCTCTACAAAAAGAATCGCAACTAGAAAAGTTATACACAAATACACACAAGAATGTAATGAACTTAGATATAATTCCAACGGTTGTAGACTTACTCCTTGAATCCAATAAGGATAATTTTAAAACAGTTCAGCTTGGTGGTAAATCACTATTAGGCGAGATTTCCTCTGATAGAACGATTATTATTTCAAACAACAACGAAATTTCATTATACAAAGTAGGAATTAGTTACATTCGAAATGATATGCATTATATTCTAAAAATAAATTCGATTCCCAAGAAGGAAGAATTGTATAATATAAGGCTAGATCATTTCGAAAGTAAAAATATTTGGGGCGAGCAAGACCAAAAGAAAAAATTAGAAATGAGAAATGAGCTAAATGGATGCACAGTTTGTTCAGAGATTCTTTCTAATTTATAATCATTTCTGTCTACTAACATTAGTGTCGTGAAATTGAAATAATTGTCATGGTGACAATTATGCAACAACTCTATATACCATTAGCCTCATTTCTCTTTTGTCTTTGCAACAGATAATTACGAATCCAAATTATAATTCCGAATACTCCGAGCAGCAAATAAAGATTAGGCTCTGACATTCTCTGCACATCTTCGCCTACGTCTAGTGACTTATTCGAAGATAGCACCTGTTCTTGTTTGCGTTTGAGTGCTTCCTTTTGGGCTTCATTTTCTACTACCATATACGAAGTGACAGGAGTTAGAAACTTCGAAATAAAACTATAACGCACGAGTGGCAACCATTCTGTTTCCGATATTTCTGGATGGAGTGTATGCGAAATCCATTTCCCTTGTAAGTAGAGTCCCGAGTTCCAGTCTTTGGCTTTAATATCAGAAGGAAGAATCTCAAACTTAGAATTGGGGAGAATGATAGATGGATTAGCATCAAGCGGTAAATAAGCAGTATGTCCATTGGATAAAGTTTTCGTATAAACATATGGCTCAAAAGAAATACTAGTTTGATTTAACAAAGGCAAATTTGGATTATGCTTTAGAGAATGCGCGATTGGTTTTCCTTGCTCGTTTACTTCGTAGAAAAAGGTAGTTTCAGGATAAGCAATGGCAAGGTCAGAAAAGTTTTTTTCAATCACTGCGCTTTGCATATCTTCTGTTACTACAATCAGTATCGGAAATTCTTTTTTGTTCTCTTCGTAAGATTGCGCTAGTGTTTGGCGAATGGCTCTATCTAAATAAAATCCGCCGGTAAATTCAGTTTTACTCAATTGATTTTTCCAATCTGCAGAAGAAATATTCTTTGTATATTGGTTTACTAGACTAAATCTTGGAGTAGCTAATTCCTGTTTGCTGCTTTTTAGTAAGGATTCAATCTTTTGAATGTATTTATCCTTTTGTATTTGCTTTTCGAAGGAAGTATCAATTAAGAAATGAAAATAAGGAGTCCTTTGTGTTTTTGGTAATTGTATTTTCTCTAGGCTAGAAACATAGATTACTTTTTCGTTTAGGTTAGAAGGTAAATCTGCATTTTTCTCTCCGAGAGAAATCTTCTTTCCATCTAAAGTTATTTCTACTTGCTCTTTATGAATGATCTCCATTCCCGTTTTTCTAATTTCTCTTGCGTTAAATGGGAACACTTTGAAGGCAATTTCATTTCCACTGGTATAGTATATTATTCCGGGATCTCTTCTAGCATTTAAGATTTGCGAATACACCCACATAGCCGCTTTCTTTTCTGCGAGTATTCCACTTTCTTTTCTGTCTCCGACAAATAGATAGTAATCGCTAATCCATGCTCCTGTCGGCAAAGTAAATTGAGTAGAGAACTCGGATAGATTCATATCGGTTAGATTCTTAATTTCTAAATCAATCGTGCTAGTCCATGTCTTTGTATTTGAATTAAAACTGCTTTTCGTTTTAACATTAGAAATTTTAACTCCTGAATTATTGAATTGATTTACTGAAAATGGATTCAATGAAATCTCGGTTTTTCCAAAGAATATTTTTTCTATGAATTGGATTTTGGATTCAGAAAGCGTCATATTGTCTAATACAATCCAATTGAAATAAGAAGATAAAAAAGGAGTCTTTTGATTTACTGTTAAAAAACTTTGTCCTCTATTTCGTGCTTTGAAGTTGTGGATGGTTTGTATTGTTTTAAGCAAGGAATGTCGGTCTATTTTATACTCTCTCAAATAATCGGGAGTGTAGAGATAACTGAGCGTATTCGCAAGAGTTGTCCTATGGCTATAATATTGAAATGTAATCAGAGCGGGTAATGCAAATATTCCCACCGTGAAAAAAAGGATTAGAACCTTTTGCGAGAATTTATCTTTTAGAAAATGAAAGTCTGAATAGAGTTCATTTACATGAATCACAATCAATAGAAGTGGAGTCAGCATTAAAAAGCCGAGACCAAACGCAATAATCGCTAGAATAGAAAGGGGAAGATAAGGAAGAAATACCAGAAAGAAATAGAGCGTATACGAAAAAGTAACCGCTCTTAGAATAAATAGAGTGAATCTATAGATTTTATTTTCTAAATTTGGTAAGCATACAAACACTCCATTGGCAAATGCAAAAATATAAAACCAGAGACCATTGAAGTCACCGAAGATGCCGGCTTCATTTTCTCTGAATGAAAGATTTTTTATATCAAGACCATTGTTAATCGCAAGTCCCAAAAGAGGAAATACAATAGAAATTGGAATTTTCCAGAGGAGTTGGTATTTGGAAATGGTTTCCTGTTTCTTTACACTTAGGACATAGATACCGCGAATAATAAAGAGTAAAAATAAAACCGTTCCAATAATAAAAAAGACCGTTATCACATGAGTCTCATACTGAAAAGAAGTGTGACGCCAGAGTGGTAATATCACTTGTAGTAGCAAATACCAAATAGCCGGAACTGAGACTGCAAATAGAAAATTAAGCCAATTCTTACTTTGTCTTTCTTCTGGAGTAAGCCAGGCTACTAAGATAAATACATTGTGAATTAAAGTTGGCATTAAAAATGTTCCCGCATAAAAAAACACTTCATCGGAAACCATCCATTGTGGAATTGAAAAGGGAAGGATGGTTGCATAATGATAAGTTTGCGCATATAGAATTGATATATATCCAGTTAAAGAAAAAAACGCATAATAGATAGAAATCTCTAACTTATTCTTGATTAAATACAAAGCGTATAGGCTAGTCATTGTGAGTAAGGTCACAAAAGAAATACCCAGATAGAGCCAGATAAGCTTTGCCGGATCTTCAAGCAAGCTATGGATGAGAGTATACTTATTATACAAGAGATAAAAAAGAAGTAGCCCCGGCGCTGTTGTGAATAGGAGAAGTGATCTAGGATTGAGTAAGGTTTTCATGTGAGTCCTTCAAAAAAATAAAATGGATTAAAAGATAAAACATTATAAAAAAGAAAAGAAATATAAAACTGCCAATGGCTTCATGCGTTAAAAATTGATTATCCGCAAGTGTAAAATGAAAAAGACTTTGTATCTTGATGGAAATTAATATTCTAGAAGTATTTGTCAGCAAAGTCATTAGATAGGTAACAAAAAGTAGAAAGGGTAAATAAAGAAAAATTGAATTATTCTTGCGATTTTGAATGAAATGAAAACTAAACAGAGTAAAGCAAAGCATCCAGAAATTAAAACCAGAGCAGGATTTATCGATTAGGATGTTTAGATTTGGATAAAAGAATCCTTTCTCTGGAATGAAAATTGGGCTAGAGCCAGTCATTTGCTCAATTGCAATGCTGATTGGATTTAGCAAAAACGCCAAATGGCTGTTATCTGCTATTGAGTATAAATACTTAAAGCAAATAAATAGAAATGCAATGGAGAGATAATAGAAAGTATTTTTATTCATATGTAGATGACCTTATTGTAATTTGTCATAGTGAGCTTGTAGAACTATGACAAATTGCTATAACCAATCAAGCCTATTTGAATAAATAGAAGAAATACAATTGAATTGGCAAGACATAATTCAAATGGGTGATAAAAATCATAAACTTTTTTAGTTCTTTTTAATCTTATTTTTCTTGTGGATACGAGTTGTTAAATTCTTTATTAGAAATAGTGAGGAATTATATAGCATGGGAAAATATAAGGATTTATTTAACGAATCTATTCAACATCCAGAACAATTTTGGAAAGAGCAGTCAGAAATTATAAAATGGTTTCAAGAACCGAAGAGCATTTTATCAAAAGACCAAGACGGTTTATACAGGTGGTTTGAAGGCGGAAAATTAAATACTTCTTATCTAGCCCTTGATTATCATATCGAAAAAGGAAGAGGGGATGCGACTGCTCTAATTTATGATTCACCCGTAACAAATCAAATCAAGAAATTTACCTATTCCCAGTTAAGAGATGAAGTTGCAAAATTTGCTGGAGTCCTAAAACATTTTTCTGTATCGAAGGGGGATACGGTGATTATCTACATGCCGATGATCCCAGAAGCAGTAATCGCTATGCTTGCCTGTGCACGAATTGGTGCAGTGCATTCTGTCGTTTTCGGAGGATTTGCCCCTCATGAGTTAGCCGTTCGAATTGATGACTCTAAACCAAAGCTAATTATAAGTGCTTCTTATGGAGTTGAAGTTCATAAAATCCTTCCTTATAAACCAATGCTGGATGAAGCAATCCATCAAGCTACGCACAAACCTTTGCATACGATTATTTGCCAGCGTCCCGACATTGAAGATTTAATGCACACAGGAAGAGATCATTATTGGAATGATGTAATGGAGCATGCAGAGCCTACAGGCTACGTCGAATTAGACGCTACAGATCCACTCTATATTCTTTATACTTCTGGCACAACAGGAAAACCGAAAGGAGTAGTTCGGGATAACGGCGGTCATGCGGTAGCAATGAAGCTTAGCATGGAAGCTGTTTATGACGTTAAACCGGGAGACGTGTTTTGGGCTGCGTCTGATGTAGGGTGGGTAGTCGGACATTCTTATATTGTATATGCACCACTTCTTTTTGGTTGCACTACGATTCTCTATGAAGGAAAGCCAGTCAAGACTCCGGATGCGGGTGCGTTCTGGAGAGTTATTTCCGAGCATAAGGTTAATGTGCTATTTACCGCTCCGACTGCATTTAGAGCGATACGAAAAGAAGACCCAAATGGAGACCTTAAAAACAAATACGATATACGCTCTTTGAAATATTTATTCCTCGCAGGTGAAAGAACAGATCCGCCTACTTATGATTGGGCGAAAGAGTTGTTAGAAATTCCTATTATAGATCATTGGTGGCAGACAGAAACTGGATATGCGATTTGTGGAAATCTAATGGGAATCGAACCGATAGCGGCTAAGGCTGGTTCTGCGACAAAACCAATGTTTGGTTTCGACGTAAGGATTCTAGACGAAGAAGGTGTGGAAGTGAAGACCGGTCAGAAGGGGAATATCGTGATTAAACTCCCACTTCCTCCTGGATGTTTACCTACGCTCTGGAAAGATGCGGATAATTTTAAGAAGTCTTATTTAAGTCATTACGAAGGATTCTATCTTACCGGCGACGGTGGATATATCGACGAAGATGGATACTTATTTGTAATGGGGCGCATTGACGATGTAATTAACGTAGCAGGGCATAGATTATCAACCGGTGAGATGGAAGAAATTCTTGCTTCTCATCCTGCTGTGGCTGAGTGCGCTGTGATTGGAATTGAAGATGCAATGAAAGGTCAAGTCCCTATTGGTTTTGTTGTATTGAAGGATGGAGTAGTCCATGAGTATGATGAATTGGAAAAAGAGCTAATTCATCTTATCCGTGAAGAGATTGGTGCAATTGCTACATTCAAGAATGTCATTTTAGTCAAGCATCTTCCTAAGACTCGTTCGGGCAAAATTCTTCGTAAGACAATGCGTAAAATTGCTGATGGAGAAGAATACTCTGTTCCATCTACCATCGATGATCCTGTTATTTTAGACGAGATTATTGAATACCTAAGAGCGGCTAAGCTTGGTAAGGCGTTTGAAAAGTAAAGTCTATTCAGTAGTCGCCATAGTATCTTTTATGGTATTACAAAATTGCGCGACTCTTATTTCAATTCCTAACTGGCATAAAAAAAATGCACCCGTTTTTTATTCAGGGACAAGGTGTGATATAGGGATGATGATGGAAAATGGTGTTACTTATGATTTGATTTACATTTTCGATCTTCCCTTTTCTTTTCTACTCGATACTCTTTTAATTCCAATCTCTTTGCCGTTTGCCGCAGGAATGAGTCGTTGGCATCGTCAGATGATGGAATTTCCTATTGCCTGTTATGATGGATAAAGCGGTAAATAATCATTAACTCCTTCAATAAAATAGGGAAAAACACTATGAATTCAATGAAAATTTTCAATGTAGAGCAAATCCGTAGACTAGATGCTTATTCAATAGCAAACGAGCCCGTCTTATCTATCGAATTGATGGAGCGTGCTTCTCTTTCTTTTGTGAAATGGTTTACGACTTATTTCGATTCGAAAAATCCTATTCGTATTCTGGTGGGACTTGGAAACAATGGGGGAGATGGTCTTGCGATTGCACGGTTATTGGCAAATGAGGATTATTCGGTAGAAGTTTACATCATCTGGCATAGTAATACAACAAGTGACGACTTTAAAGTGAATTACGAGCGTTTGCCGCAAGCTGTAATCAAAAAAGACATTCGATCTATAGACGAAATTCTATCTGATAAAAAAGAATTGAATGATAAGAATGCAATCTTAATAGATGCACTTCTAGGCTCCGGCTTAACTAGGGAGCCGGAGGGATTACTTGCTGATGCAATTCAATACATGAATCAGTCCGGTCTAAGAATTGTTTCCGTTGATATTGCCTCTGGACTCTATGCAGATAAGATTACCAATCACAAAACAGTGGTTAATCCTGATTATACAATCGCATTTCAGATTCCTAAACTGGCTTTTCTTTTGCCAGAAAATTCTGCGCGAGTAGGAGAGTGGAAGATTGTAGACATAGGTCTTTCCTCTCAATTTATTTCAGAAGAAAAAACGAATCAGTATTATATTGATGCAAATTTAATAAAGAGTATTTACAAAAAACGAAAAAAGTTTTCTCATAAAGGTAGTTTCGGTAGAGCCTTGTTAGTCGCAGGCTCTTATGGAAAAATGGGAGCGGCAGTATTAGCGGCTAATGGGTGTTTACGAGCAGGCATTGGACTACTGACAGTGCAAGTTCCAAAATGCGGAGTAGATATTTTACAAACATCTGTCCCAGAAGCAATGGTAGTAAGCGGCAAATCAAAGAAAACGATAGAGGCATTGGAATGGGATAGCCTCCAACCTGATACAATCGGAATCGGTCCGGGCATAGGAAAGGCTCCAAAGGCGCTGGCTTGTCTAAGAAATATTTTGCAGAATACGAAGACTGCAATGGTAATTGACGCAGATGCAATCAATCTATTATCAGAAAACGAAGAACTGCTGAATATTGTTCCGCCTAATAGCATATTAACCCCACATATAAAAGAATTCGAAAGACTAGTTGGCACGGTGGATGATGATTTTTCAAGGCTTAATCTATTGCAAAGGATGGCAGTAGACAGAAAGTTATACATAGTATTAAAAGGAGCATTCACTGCAATTGCAACTCCGACCGGAGATTTATTTTTTAATTCAACGGGTAATCCCGGTATGGCGACAGGAGGAAGTGGAGATGTGCTCACAGGTATTCTTACATCTTTACTTGCACAGGGATATTTGCCATTAGACGCTTGTCTGCTTGGTGTATATCTTCATGGACTGGCAGGAGACTTAGCTGCAAAAGATATGAGTGAAGAAAGCCTGTTACCGTCTGATTTGATTTCCTACTTAGGGAAATCATTTTTA
This sequence comes from Leptospiraceae bacterium, assembly GCA_016708435.1. Lineage (NCBI taxonomy): Bacteria > Pseudomonadati > Spirochaetota > Leptospiria > Leptospirales > Leptospiraceae > Leptospiraceae bacterium. The sequence goes on from JADJFV010000033.1 coordinate 209,831, forward strand.
TTAATCTCTAGATAAAGGAATGAAAATGGATTTATTAACTGCAATTGAAAATCGACATGCTTACAATGGATTTCATACAAATGAACCGGTCACACAAGAAGAGTTAGAAATGCTACTCAAGGCATTTAACAAAGCACCTTCTCAGTTTAATAGTCAACCGTGGAAAATCGTTATTATCCAAAACCCCGCGCGAAAGAAGAAACTCGCCGAGTATTGTGGAGATGCAATGCGTATCGCGATGCAAAGAGGAGAGTTCTGGAAAAAATACGGAAAGTATTTTTATCATGATACTAGAGGTGAGACAATTAAGAATGGGATGGGTATGAAGGTTGACAATGTGCCTAACGTTCTTAAGAAAATTATCAACTTTATCATTACAAATAAGTCACTCAGTTTGATTCGAGAAAGAGGAGTTCCAGTTCTATTGGGATCAGAAAATAAAAAGCTAGTAGAGAGTTCTCCAGTGTGTCTTGCCATGTTTTTAAGAAAAGAAGACTATAACCATAACGACAACTCTGCTTTTTATTCTACACTCTCTCTAGGAATGGCAGTCGAGAATATGTGGCTAATGGCAACTAGCCTAAATATAGGAATGCAATTTATGTCGATGCCTATGGAAGTTCCGGATATATGGAATGAAATTTCTAAAATGCTAGAATGCAAAGATGACTATGAAATGGTAGCTCTTATGAGACTAGGTCATAAGCCAAAGAAAGAAATTCGACCAGTTCTGGATTGGACATCTCCTGACCGTTTGCCATTATCCGAATGGACATCGAACGAAGTATTCAAATAAAGATGGCTCTTTTATTAGTCTTACAGGTGCTGCACATAATCACTGGAAGCCTCTGGCTATGCAGCTTTCTTTTTATGTATTTCATTCTCTGGCCTTCTTTTGTGAAAGTAAACTCAGTGGAAGCTATTCCTCTCAGTCATGCAATTAAGAAGGCAAGCGCTTCTTTGCTTGGAATGCTTGGGACAACGTCTATTATGCTCGGTATCATTCGAGGAATTTATTTTGGAGGAATTGATACTATAGATTCACTCTCTACGCCTTACGGAAGAAATTTTACATTCGCGATTCTTATTTCGATGACCATGGTTTTGATCGGTAGATTTTATGGATATAACCTAATTCACATTCCCTGCAAAGATGAAATCACAAAAAAGAAAACTCTATTTCGTATTTACTTTACAGGGACAATTCTTCTATTTTCGTATGCGCTTTTAATTTTATGCATGGTAGCTATGCGATATGGTGGAATTTAAAAGAAAAAACTCTTATCCTTTGAAATTTTGACTTCTTGATTACCTGGACTAAATCCATCCATCAATACTGGCTTTTGTGATTTCACTATGGCGGATGACGTTTTCGTTTTGGGTTTGCCTTTAGGCTCTCCTGCTTCATCACAAGATTCAATGGTATCGGTTACATCCACTTTGCCGGTGGATAGATTGTAGTCATACGTATTCGAAGCTTCACAGGGAGAGCTAAAAACCAAAGTGGCACCAATTAAAAACCAATTGTCTTTTTGGAATCTATATCTATGTGTATAATTCCATTTTTCCCTTGAACCTCCGAAGTGGCGAATTACGATTGCACCATTTTCAATAGTCAACTCTTCAAATGGATCACCCATCATTCCCCCGCCTTTACTTTGCAATACTGCACCGATACTCTTATGGAGCAAATTCCACTTATCCGCTTTCTTCTTAAAGATGTGAATCTCTCGCTCAGTGCCTAAATCACCTTCGCGTTTCGTGTCATAGACAGCGACTAATTCGTCTTCTTTGTCTCCATCCAAATCTCCCTTCGCTTCTTTTATATTGATGAAAGTAGCTGGACTTGGAATAGAAGGATTTGCAATCTCTGCTTGTCTTGGCTCTGTCTCTATTGCAGTGGGAGCTTCTTCTACTGGCTTTGGCTCTTCCTTTTTTTTGCAATATCCGAGCGTGGTTACGAGCACGATGATTATGATTAGTTTTGTAGTATGATTCACTTAACTCTCCTTTGCTTAAAACTCACCTTGCGCAAGATGAATTTTAACTATAATCTAATGGTATATTTTATTTTAAAGCAAAAATGTATTTCGATTTGTGGAAAATTGACGTTATCCGCCTGTGTTGATTTGAAGGGCGTAGATGTATTTGGATTTATGTAAGATGGAATAACCATTTCTTTTGTTTAAGAGTTTACTCTGTGTAATTCGGTTTCTTTCGTCATTGCTATTGTAGATTAATTCTTTTGTTTGTGCATTGTATCCAACGACTAAGATAAAATGATCACAAACCCATTTAGGATTTTCGTCAGGATAAATCTTTACACCGAGTAACACGGGATTACCCGCTTTTATATTTTCGATTACTTTCTTTTTTATGAAAACGGATGGATCGGAAACGGTAGAAGAGAGATTGACAAATGGTATTTTTAATTTCTTAAGAATTTTAATAATTTCGCCAGAGTGAATTCCTCTATTGGGTGGATTGACAAATGCATTGATTTCTGGTTGGGAAATATTGATTTTAAGGGATTGAGTGATTGACCAAATGCAGGCTTCTCCACAACTTCCCTCCGGCACTTCCCAATAGGTATCTGGTGGGTTTAATTTCTCTAGAATCAAATCGCCTTCCTTTCGTTCGAAACCCAAGAGCGAAGCGGCTGATAACAAGTATGCTACAGTAAAAATGGAATAAAATCTCTTCATAGAATGAAATAGATTATATCTCTTGCATTTATTCAACTCCTTATTCTTGACAGAATTTAATAGAATTGAAAAACTAAGCTTTATGACTCACCTTACGCAAGGTGAGTCATCAGCGTGCCCAGCGCTGAAAGTGGGGTTACACCTAACGGTGGGTTCGTCCCCCCATCGCTAAGTCGCTCACCGGCAGCCGAGCTATCGCGGGCTATTAATTTATTAGATTTATATAATATTCTTAATTCTATTAAAAATTCAATAGCTTTATTACTTTGCGTAAGGTGAGTTTATGAAATATTTATTCCTATTTTGTTTTTTAGTTTTGTCCAACTTGGCTTATGCAGATGCGTTACCCGATACAATGCCAGAAGATATTGTGATTCGTTATTATAAACCGCTCGGTCATGCAGGGCGTGGGTTCTCCATGGAGATGAGTGTGAAGAATTGTAAATACAAAGATCAATTTATCCAAAAGGAAAATGAATTTAGTTTTAGTCTTACTTCTGAGGAGCTAAGAGCAATTTACCGATCTTTTGTGAAAAACAAATTAAATAGAATAGAAAATGCAGATGATATGATGCACGATTATGATGGAGTTTCTCTTTCGATCTCATGGAAGGGTGGATCGGTTGAAGTGAGTCAAAGTGGTAGTCGAATAAAATCAAATTGGCAGAAAGAATGGGATAATATCATTACTCCACTCGAAAAAATTAAAGAGAGAGAGTATACAAAAGCTCTCAGTGAATTACAATTAAACCTAGACAAGAGTTTGTTAAATAGTTTTTTACATTTGCAATCAGACTCTTCTGCAAGGACAATACACAAATACATTGATGAATCTACCTTGAAAGAAAATCCAATTCGCATAAAAACATTGCCCGGAATTATTTCTATTCAGTGCACTTTATACAAAGGCTATGATCTAAAAAAGAAAGCAGAGATATACGCAGACTTTGATCCTGAACGCTCTTCACTTTGGGACAATAAACACAATGAATACTTGAATAGTTTAAAGCAGGAAACCTTTTACTTAACACTCGATTTTAAAGCAAAGAAGGTATTTCAAGTTATACGAAAGGGCGACAAGATACAAATCCAATAAGAACGAAGGTTTTCTATGTGTATTCTTTTTTTAGCTATTGAGCAACATCGGAATTATCCGCTTATCATCCTTGCTAACCGAGATGAGTTTCAACAAAGACCAACTACTAGCGCGCACTTCTGGAAAGAGTATCCTGATTTACTTGCGGGTAGAGATGAAAAGGAAGGTGGAACTTGGCTTGGACTTACTAGACAGGGAATAATTTCCGCTCTTACGAATTATCGGGATATACCGCTACACAAAGAAGGCAGACAGTCTCGTGGTTTACTTGTAAGAGACTATTTGACTTCCAATTTTTCTTCAGCGGATTATTTGGATTTGCTTGTTGCCAATAAAGACAAGTATAATCCTTATAATATATTAATTGGAAATCGAGAAGAGTTATTCGTATATAATAACGTTAGTAACCAGACCCAGAAATTAGAAACAGGATTTCACGGCTTGAGCAATGCGTATTTGAATTCACCCTGGCCTAAGATTAGTCGTGGCATTGAAGGTCTAAAGAATTATATTCTCAATTCTAAACTTGAAAAAGAAGATTTATTTACAATTATGAAAGATGAGACCAAGGCTCCTGATTCTCTCTTGCCAGATACAGGTGTCGGACTTGAAAAGGAAAGATTTCTTTCTTCTATCTTTCTGCAAGACCAGGTCTACGGCACCCGCTCCACTGCTCTTCTTTTATTTGACAGGCATAATTCTGTTAGCTTCTATGAACGAACCTATGACTACAAAGGAAATACAACAAATGAATTCTCAGTTAGTTATACTTTTTCTATTTAAAACTCACCGCACACATCGCACATGTTTATAAACATGTCTGTAACTAATACTATGCTCGCCAGAAATGATATTAAAACAATAAGCATCCTCAAAAGTTCTCGAATACTCATGAGCAGTCCAATAGTAATCCCCTTTCTCTTCCCATGCTTTAGGCAACTTAGTATTATACGCTACTTTTAATTCTTGTATGGTAGGGAGTCTCATGCCAATGCTTTCACATTTTATAGTTGCACCTTTCCAAGAAAGCTTTCCTTGGTATTCACTCCATTCTTTCGGTTTCTCTTCTGCGAATAAAACTACATTGAATAGACTCAAGAGTAGGGTGAGGATAATAAAGACCAAATTTTTCATTTGAATAAATCCTAAATAAATCTCTCTGTGCCTCCGTGTCTCAGTGGCAAAGAATCATTATTCCAAGCCAATTCTCTTATCAATACTAGCTTCCCTTTCTTCCATGACTGCTTGTGTATCACCCTTGAGCCAACGCTTTTCGATAGACCAGTAGTTGGGAGATTTTTTCTTTTCTAAGACTGAATTGGCCGCCATTGTAAGTAGAATGGATTGAGTCTTTTGTGTGAATGCATCTTTTTTAATAACAGCGCCGAAGTCTACAATTGTATCTAGCGGATTATCAAGTGTATCCTTTTCGTATGGCTCATAGTATTTTGGATCATCTGGATTTAAGGACAATACCGTGTTATTTTCTTTTGCAAAGACTTTGATGAAATTCACTTTGCGCTCTATTGTAGCATAGAGCATATAATTTTTATCTGTATCAATAGCGGTTAATACGTATTGGCTGTAGTTCTTTAAACCATAACGCTTTAGAATTTTTTGAAAGTGTTCGGTGGCGTCTTTCATGTCTTTGAATACTTGTCCTGTATCGCCGTCAGCTTTTGCTTCCTTTAATTTTTTGTCATAGGCATACTCATAGGCTACTTCGAGAGAGACTTTAATTTTTGTCTTGTTTAATATATCGTTGATAGTAAGAAGTTTTGTCTTGGAGAGATAAGGAATAAAAGAAATTCCTTCTACAAATCCTTTGGTCAATTGTGAAGGGGATAATTCCACTTCCCCTCGCGCACTAGCTCTTGTCCCTTTCGGCTTATCCGCCTTAACCGCATCTTTACTTGAACAAGATAATAAAGCTATCATGAGAAATGAAATAAGAATTTTGTTTGTAATCATAAATCTACTTTTTATCAATATAACAATAGACTGTCATCCCCGAAATTTTCTGTCGGGGATCTCAACATCTAGAGATTCCCGACATCGCTTGGCGGCAGTGTGAGCGAAGCGAAAGGGTGGAATTTCGGGAATGACAATGTGTCCATCGGTGGCAATCCCATTTTTTAATTCAACGACGGATCTTTTGTGTGCTCTGCAAAGTAGCGGTATATACCGCCTTTGCTCCTGAGGGCATCGCGCCAGACTGTTTCAGGGTCTGGATGAAAGATATTTCTTGGACTTGCGTCATGCGAAACCCAAGACTTACGAGCAAATTCAGATTCTAATTGTCCGGCACCCCAACCAGAATATCCATGAAATACATGGTAGGCAGTATCATCAGAGCCTAGAAGTTTGATTAGCAAATCATAACTACGACTTAAAAAAACTCCCGGTATTACTTGGAGTCCCGGATCTATCAGATTTGCATTGTTGTGGAGAATACTGATAAACCCGTGATCTACAGGTCCGCCCCAATACATAAGATTGTCCTGGATGCCTGCGGGTAACCCCATTACAACTTCACTCATTAGATAAGAAGATTTTTTATTTACTACTAACCCAAATGCACCGGATGAATCGTGATCGACAATGAAGACTACCGACTTATTGAAATCATCCGTTACAATGCTTGAATTTGAAATTAAGATTTTACCTTTGTGGGAAATTTCAGACATTTTATTTTTGTGAAATTTCTTTCAGTATCTTATGTGCAATCTCTAGCGTCTTAATGTCATTATCCCCTTGAACTTGAGGAGTATCCTTTCCAAGAATGCATTTTACAAAATGCTCATGCTCTTGCTTTAAAGGATTGTCTTTATGAACAAAGATTTTTTCAACAATGGACTCTTGTTTATATCGAATAGACTCAAGGCTCATCTGAGTATTAGAAGAAGCTTGTCTATGAAGTTCAATTTCTTGATCTGCAAAGTCTAATTTGATGTATGCGTTCTTGTCAGTAATGTTTAGCGTGCGAATTTTCGCCTGTGTGTTTCTAGAAGCAGCAATAGTAGCAACACAACCGTTCGCAAATTTCAATACGACAGTTGCAACATCTTCGTGTTCTGATACAAATTTTTGACCTACTGCATGAACAGTAACCACATCGGAGTTCACAAGATTTAATACAATATCAATATCATGAATCATCATGTCCAATACAACACCGACATCTTTAATGCGTGCATTGAAAGGGGCAAGTCTTCTAGATTCAATGAGCATTGGGGTATCTACGATTTTTCCAAGTTCAAGGATTGCACCGTTAAATCTTTCCACATGACCGACTTGCAGGATTAATTTGTTCTTAGCCGCCAATTCTACCAATTCTTTTGCCTGCTCTACTGATTCAGCAATTGGCTTTTCGACTAATACGTGTTTGCCGGCAGTCAATGCCAATTTGGAAAGAGTATGATGTAAAAAAGTAGGCGCCGCAATTACAACGGCATCCACATTTTGAATCAATTCTTCCGGAGTTGCGAAAGAAGGAACTCCGTATTTTTCAGAGATTAGCTTTACTCTGGCTGGGTCTGCATCGTAAATTCCTACTATCGTAGAATCTGATACTTGTTTTGCGACGTTCACATGAAATTGTCCCATGTGACCAACGCCTATAATGCCAATTTTTAATTTATCACTCATTTGAATATTTTCCCTTTGATATAACTACCAAAAGACTCATCGGAATCTTTTGCAAACTCTTCCAAAAGCTCGCGCTGTTTTTTTGTTAATTTTTTTGGAACTTCTACTTTGATTATCACATGTTGGTCGCCTTTTCCATAGGAACCTAAATAAGGAATCCCACTTCCTTTGAGTCGGAACACTTGACCGGGGTCAGTTCCTTCTGGAATTTTCATCATGATACTCTTACCTTCAATGGTAGGCACTTCTACTTCACCACCAAGACAAGCCATGACTAAAGGAATTACTTTCGTAACAATCAAATCATTTCCCTGACGCTCAAAGACTGGATGTTTCTTGATGTGGGTAACAACGTATAAATCGCCGTGAGGTCCACCATTCGGTCCTGCTTCTCCTTCTCCGCTTACTTTCAAGCGGCTACCGGATTCTACCCCTGGAGGAATTTTAATATTGATTGTGCGTTTTTTCTCTATTAGCCCCTCGCCTCGGCAAGTCTTACATGGATTGGATATTACCTGACCACGTCCGCCGCAACGTCCACAGGTTGTGGATACAGAAAAGAATCCCTGGGAATGACGCACTTGACCGGAACCAGAACAATCCGGACAAGTCTGCGGACTACTTCCCTTAGACGCTCCCGTTCCTTTGCAGTCTCCGCAAGTCTCTGCCCTAGGAATTTCAATTTTAAATTCTTTCCCTAAAGCAGCATCTTCTAAAGATATTTCTAGATTGTATCGTAGATCGCTACCACGCTTAGGACCAGATCGTCTACCGCCTCTTCCCCCTTCCCCAAATAAGCCCTCAAAGATTCCACCGAAGTCTCCGAATATATCGGAGAAATCAGTGTAAGCCCCTTGACCAAATCCAGGACCACCAGCGCCAACTCCTGCTTTGCCAAACTGATCGTATGCACGACGCTTACTAGCATCGCGCAAAACTTCATATGCCTCAGTGGCTTCTTTGAATTTGTCTTCGGATTCCTTATCACCTTTATTTTTATCAGGGTGATATTTTATTGCCAACTGACGATAAGCTTTTTTGATTTCTTCGTCAGTGGCAGTCTTGGAAACCCCAAGTATCTCGTAATAGCTTCTGTCGCTCATAGATTATTTCTTATCATCATCGACAACGGTATAATCCGCATCGACTACTTTTTCCCCGCTTCCATTGTTAGAAGCATTTCCAGATGGACCCGCTCCTGCTTGACCTTGAGCATCTCCACCTGGAGCAGCACCACCATCAGGAGAACCTTGTTGATACATAGCCGAGCCAATCTTTTGAGCTATCTGAGAGATGGATTCATGTGCAGCTTTGATTCTGTCGAAGTCATTGCTTGCAACTGCTTCATGTGCACGCTTGATTTCATCTTCAGCAAGTTGTTTGTCATTAGCTGGAACTTTGTCTCCTGCTTCTTTCAAAGTTTTTTCGAGCGCATAAGCAAGACTTTCCGTTTCATTTTTTGTTTCGGCAAGTTCACGAGCTTTTTTATCGGCAGCAGCGTTTACTTCTGCTTCTTTGATCATGCGTTTAATTTCATCATCAGAAAGACCAGTCGAAGATTCAATACGAATCTTTTGCTCTTTGCCAGTTCCTAAGTCTTTAGCGGATACATGCACGATACCGTTCGCATCAATGTCAAATGTTACTTCAATTTGAGGCACACCTTTAGGAGCAGATGGAATACCAACTAAATCAAAACGACCAAGAGTTCTATTGTCTCTTGCCATTTCTCTTTCCCCTTGCATTACATGAACACTAACTGCATTTTGGTTATCAGCGGCAGTTGAGAAGACTTGTGATTTTTTAGTTGGGATTGTAGTGTTTCGGTCGATGAGTTTAGTCATTACACCGCCTAACGTTTCGATACCAAGTGAAAGTGGAGTTACGTCAAGGAGCAATACATCAGTAACCTCACCAGCAAGAACGCCCGCTTGAATGGCAGCACCGGCAGCAACTACTTCATCAGGGTTTACAGATTTGTTTGGCTCACGACCAAATAATTCTTTTACTAAATCTTGAACTGCTGGAATACGAGTTGAACCACCTACTAGAATTACTTCATCAATTTCAGAAGCAGCAAGCCCTGCATCTTTCATTGCATTGATACAAGGAATACGAGTTCTTTCGACTAACGCTTTTGTCAATTGATCAAATTTAGCGCGTGTTAAAGTCATGTCTAAATGTTTTGGTCCACTTGCATCTGCTGTGATGAATGGAAGGTTGATTTGAGTGGATGTAGTTCCGGATAACTCGATCTTAGCCTTTTCAGCAGCTTCTTTTAAACGTTGAGATGTATTTTTGTCTTTAGAAATATCAATACCGGTTTGCTTTTTGAATTCTTCTACTAACCAATCTGTAACTACTTGGTCAAAGTCATCTCCACCGAGGTGAGTGTCACCATTGGTTGATTTTACTTCAAATACTCCATCACCGAGTTCGAGAACACTCACGTCAAATGTTCCACCACCTAAGTCATAGACTGCAATCTTAGCACTTGCTTTTTTCTTATCAAAACCATAAGCAAGAGCAGCAGCGGTAGGCTCATTGATAATGCGCTCTACTTCAAGACCGGCAATTCTTCCTGCGTCTTTAGTCGCTTGTCTTTGTTCGTCGTTGAAGTAAGCAGGAACAGTGATAACAGCTTTAGTAACTGTTGTTCCTAAATAATCTTCAGCAGTCTTTTTCATTTTCTGTAAAATTTTTGCAGAAATTTCTTGAGGAGTAAATTCTCCAGAAGAAGTTTCAAATTTTACGCCGTCGTTACCGGAACGAACTACTTTATAAGAAACGTTAGACGCTTCATTTGTGATTTCATTGAATCTTCTACCAACAAAACGTTTTGCAGAGCGCACAGTATTTGCTCCGTTTGTAATTGCCTGGTTTTTTGCGAATTGACCGACTAGGGTTTCACCTTTTGCTGTAAACGCTACGATAGAAGGAGTTGTTCTTGCTCCTTCAGAGTTTTGTATTACAACAAAGTCACCACCTTCCATTACTGCGACGCATGAGTTTGTTGTTCCTAAATCTATACCTATAATTTTTTCTTTTGCCATTGTATCACTCCTTTAATAGTTTGTTAAAATTTCGGCCTTGCTACTTTCACTCTTGCGGGCCTTAGCGCAAAAGACTCATTATTCTCAGTAAAAACATAGCCGGCTTGATAGACTTCAGTGACTGTTTCTTCTTTCACATCATCCGACTCTTCCGAAGCAATCGCTTCCATAGTTGTGGGATCGAAAGCTTGTCCTACAGGGCTTACTTTCATCACATTTTCTTTTTCCAAAATGCCATTCATTTCGCGTAGAATCATTCCTACACCATCAATAAAAGGTTTCATTTCTTCTGTTGCATTTACTCCAGTTCCAACTCTTTCCAGATTATCCATTGGGTTTAAGAGTTTGATGATAAAATTTTTCACCGCTTCTCTTTTGATTACAGCATACTCTGCTGCTGTTCGCCTTTTATAATTCTGAAATTCTGCGCGCTCTCTTAGCCAGGAGTCTTTAAGGGAAGCAATTTCTAACTTTGCTTTTTCCAATTCTTCCTGAGTTGCGGATACGCTTGATTTGTCCGTTTCTGCATCTACCGGTCTTTCTTCTCCAGTAGATTCAGTTTTTATAGTATTTTCCATTGTTTCGTTTTCTTGTGTTGCAACGTTTTCTTCTGCAGACATCTAAAAACCCCTCCTTTTCTATTTGCTTATTTTTGTTATCATTTCTGAAACAATTTTGGATGTAAAATCCACGAGTGGTAAAGCACGTGTATAATTCATCCTCTGTGGTCCAATAATTCCTAAAGAGCCAATTCTTTTTTCGCCCATTCGGTAGCTTGTGGCTACTATCGATACTCCTCTCAAATGTTCGCTGTTTGTTTCTCCGATGAAAGTGGATACTCCATCGGTAGCAATGTATTTTGTAAAAAATTCTTTTAGTAATTTCTTATCATCGAGTAAAGAAAAAACTGATTCTAGCATATCCGAATCATCATCTTTAAAGTTAGCGCATAAGTTTTGTAAGCCATCGACATATAAATCAACGTTATCCGTCATGTCATAAACAAAAGCAGATTGTAATACATCCGCAATTTTGTAAAAATCTTCCGGAGCATCTTTTCTTTGTAAAAGAAGAGGGAAGAGATTGAAAATTTCATCTAAATCATAGCCTTTGATATGGTCTTGCAGGAAACGAGAGATTTGATACAAAGACTCTTGCGATACATGGTCTTCGAAAAATAATTTATGATGTAATACAACGCCAGACCGAGTAACAAGTATCATTAAAACTTCAGCGCCATTTACATGAATCAGTTCTAAGTGTTTTAGAGTATCGAAATTTTTCTTAGGAGCTAAAACAACGCCTGCACTACAAGACAATAGAGAAAGCACTTTGCAGGTTACAGCAAGTATCTGCTCTAACTTGAATTCGTTTTTTAAATACTCTTCCTGAATGCGTTGTTTTTCTTTTAAACTGAGCTCATAAAGAGAAATCAAATTGTCTACGTAAATGCGATATCCACGCTCTGTAGGCACTCGCCCACCCGAATGATGGCGTGAGTTGATATATCCCCCATCTTCTAGGTCACGAAATACATTTCGAACGGTAGCAGGTGATAATCCGATATCATGTCTTTCAGAAAGTGTCTTCGAGCCAACAGGTTTATTATCTGAAACAAAGTCGTCAATTAAGACTTTCAATATCATTCTATGTCTTGGTGTCATCTCCATCTCAGTTCTCCTCTTTTAGCACTCTGAAGGTTAGAGTGCTAATTGCTAGAAAAAGTTTACAAAGACCCCCTTTTTACGTCAAGTTTTTTTAGAAAAAAAGAAAAAGCAGTCGTACCGGGGATTTTCCTTCGATTTATAGGTGGATTTGTATTCTTGTTAAGATGATTGTTTGGATACCCTTAATAGAAAAGTCGAGGTGATACTAATACTCTAACTTAAATCCCTCGACCCATTGACCATCAATGTTAAGAGGATTTACTTTATAGCTGTGCTTATCGCCTAGCTCGGCAAGAGCGGACTTTGTTAGTAAAATTTCTTCTCGTTTTGCGGTGTCTTCCCCGAGCTTACTAGCTGCATTGACTTCTTCGCCGAATATATCAGCATCACCAATGCGTAAGATTTTACCGTAACCAATGCCGACGCAGAGTAGGACTTTTTCGTGTTCGGGCTTATCGGTATTATACGCTTTAAGAGTCTTCTGCATTTTGATAGAGCATTCAAGGGCATCCTGGACTGTGCGGAAAATAAGCATTAGACTGTCGCCTTCTGCTTTGATGAGAAGTCCATTATGCTCATAAATGATTGGGAGCAAAATGCGCTCTGATTCAAAAATGATTTGAAGGAAATGAATGATTCCAAATTCTTTTGTGTTACGAGAAAAACCAGATAGGTCTGTAAAAATAATTGCCCAGTTTTCTCCGAAGAGGTTCCAGATTCTTTTATCAATGTCTGCTTTATTTGAACCGGGTTTTACTCTTTCTTCAATTAAGTTTCTAAGTCTTTCTTCTGATCGACTGCGGATAATATGTCTTATGTCTGCCATAGTTAGCGCTCCCTTACGCGGAGGGCACTTAGCAGTGGGCTCGCTACCGCGGGTTTATTTATCTAAATGATGAGTTTAATATGGAAATTTTAGCATTCAAATTTTTTATTTATTTTAAGCTTAATTCGTTTTATGTAAAACGAGTTTTGTTTTCTAAAATGGTTAGTTGCTTTAATAACATCATTTCCATTTCTTCGGGACCTGTTTTCTTGTATATATTAATCAAGTTGTTATACATTCTTTTAAGAATGGTAAGTGTGCTTGCTTTTGAAAAATATTCTGGAATATCTTTGTAGCCATTAGCCTCAAGAAAGCGAATACAGGTTTGTTTGTCGATTAATACACCTGCGTTAAATGGATCTACAAACGTTGTAAAGTCATTTGACTCATAATAGAGCATGAAGTGTAGGGGAAGATTAATTCCATAGAGGGGAAGACCAAGTCTCATTCCAACTAGAATGTAAACAACAGAAAGAGAAATAGGGATTCCTAATTTGTTTTCTAAAACTTTAGTTACAAAAGAATTGTCTGGCTCATGGTAGTAGATTTGATTTCCATTAAATCCTTCTTCCTGGTAGAGAACACGGGAGAGTAAATGAACTTTTACATCATCAGTGAGGATAATCTGATTTAGCTGAAAGAGTTCATTTAATCGATAAGCAAGCTTATCTAATGTTTCTTTAAACTTTTTATATGTTGCGGTTGGATCACCCATTGAGGATAATAAGAATATACCTTGCTCCAAATCGTTGTAGTTATTCGTGTGACCTTTCTCAGCGATTAGTTTGAGAGAGAAGTTTACTCTTTCTGAATGAATTTCATTTACATAATTGCGACTAGATAGACGAAGAGTTGGATCAGAAAGCTTTTCAACGACATCAATTACAGGATTCTGCCAGGGAATTTTTTTGGCTAGCTCTACAATAATATCTGTTTTGTTTTCAGGACGCGCAAACTCTAATTCATAGAAATTTCTTTCTATATTGGTTCCGCTAAAGTTTAACTCATCGTGTGAGTGGTCGTAGGAAAACATAATTTAATTTAATCTAGTACAAATATAATACGTCAACCTATTTGAAAAAAAAGAGTACTTTTTTAAAACAATGTTATCGGGTGATGTAAAACTTTCAGTAAGTATTTTTAGAGGACATAAGAAAAAATTATTGTCTCTTTGTGTAAATAAGGGGTTGTGTAAAAACAGAGAAAATATCTCTCACAAAGCACACAGAGGTCACAAAGAGTATTGACACATTCGATAAACTCAGCGCAGGTTTTATTGAATCTTTTCTCTGTGTTCTCAGTGCGCTCTGTGAGAAATTCATGCTTTTACATACTCACTTCAACTCTCTTAAGAATTCTTCTACTGGAATACAAAGAATTTCCCCTTTTTTTAGTCGTTCCTTTCCCCGGTAGAGAAAGATTGTCTCGCACATTGGATAATCTTCCTGGAAGCTTTTTAGTCCACGTAAATCGGCGTCATTTATCTTTGCTGAGTTTTTTACTTCAATTGCTTTGAATGTATTCTCCCCATACAAAACAAAATCGACTTCCACTCCAGAGCGGGTTCGCCAATAAGAAAGACTACAATCTTTTTTAGTCGAGTCAATATAGGCTCTTAGATGTTGTGCCACTAATCCTTCGAGTAAAGGACCATACATATCTTGTGGTGAGTCGAGAGGACCTTTGGGACGAATTTGAGAAAAGACTCCTGCATCGAAAAAATAGAATTTTCTATGGGCTACTAATTCTCTTTTTGCCTTCTTAGAAAATACGGGAAGTGTAAAAGAGAGAAGTAAATCTTCTAAAACAGAAAGATAGCCTTCCACAGTTTTGCGCTCCACTCCACATTCTCTTGCAATATTAGAAGTATTTAATATACTTCCGTGGGAAAAACTGGCCGCTTCTAAGAATCTAGAAAAACTTCCAATGTTGCGCACAAGTCCTTCTGCAAGAATTTCTTCTTTAATATAGAGTCCTAGATAGGCTCGTAAAACTTCTTTGGGATCGTCTTTGAAATATACAAGGGGAAGAAGACCTATGTCTAATGCCTTTTCCAGGCTAAATGCATCTCCCAATTCCGAAGCTGTAAATGGATGCATTTTAAAATACAAAGCGCGACCGGCGAGTAGGTCTACTCCTGACTGTTTTAATTTTCTGGCACTAGAGCCTGTCAGGATAAATTGAATTCCCTTCTTTTCTTCTATCAGGGAATGGATAACTGATAGCACTTCTGGAATTTTTTGAATCTCATCTAAAACAAATATTTTTGTGATAGGATTTCCATCTACTAGCTCTCTCAGAATTTCTGGTCTACTTTTGTATTGGCGAAATGTTTCTGGGTCTAGGAAATCAAGATATTGTGCAATGGGTAATCTTTGCCTAAGAAAAGTTGTTTTTCCCGTTCCTCTCGGACCAAGGAGAAAGAAACTTTCTTTAGGAATTGGGAATACTCGAATAAATGGTTCCATAATGCGCCTCATTTCGGAGTTGATACTTCCATTTTACGTCGCAATATGGAGTTGTCAACTCCATATTGCGACGCAAAATGGAGTTAGAGAAGAGTGGCTGTGTTTTTAGGTCTTGGCTAGTTCTTCTAGAGCTTGCTTAGCTTGGTCTGCATTCGGAGGAGTTCCATGCCATTCTGCCTTATTTTCCATGAAGGATACACCTTTTCCTATTATGGTTCTAAATACGATGAGAGTAGGAGAGCCTTTGTGGGTTTGTGCCTTTTCGAAAGAGGAAAGAATCTCCTCCATATTGTGGCCATCTGCTTCAATTACATTCCAACCGAAGGTGCGAAACTTTTGTGGTAGTGGCTCGAGGCGCATAACATCTTCCGTGTTCCCGTCAATCTGAATGAAATTTCTGTCCATGAAGGCGATAAGATTATCCAATTTGTAATGAACTGCTGATTGAGCGGCTTCCCAGGTCATTCCCTCTCCACACTCTCCATCAGAGATGCAAGCATAGATTCGATTTGTTTTCTTTTGATGACGAAGACCAAGTGCAATTCCAGTTGCAATCGAAAGCCCTTGACCGAGTGAGCCACTAGATGTTTCCAGTCCATCCATATAAGTAATGGAAGGATGTCCCTGTAAACGACTCTTTATATTTCTAAATGTAGAAAGTTCGGCTACTGGAAAGTAACCGCTAAGAGCCATTGACGCATAACGCACGGCACATACATGTCCATTCGAAAGAATTAGTCTGTCTCTTTCTTCCCAATTTGGATTTTTCGGATCGTGCTTTAGAATTTTAAAATACAAAGCAGAATAAATATCTGCAAGACCAAGTGGTCCTCCTGGATGACCGGACTTAGCCGCTGTTACCATCTTGATAACTTCTTCTCTGATTTCTCTTGCTTTGTTTTTTAATTCCTGGTTGTTCATGTTTTAATTCCTTGTTTCAAAAATAAAAAGTCCAGATATGAATACGATAGTGTAAAGAGGTAGAAATATAAAGTGCAGTTTTTTATGAGTTTCTGCTTTTCTTGTAATTCCTGTGTATGCCATGGTAAGCATTAATACCAAACTCACCGCCGCAAAGAATCGGTGAATTAAAATAATTGTAGGTGGAACAGTTGGAAAAATTCCTGCTGCTTCGATTCCGTTCATTAAATATTTATGGGTTAATAAGAAAATTGCGGTTATTAGATTAATAACCACTCCTGCGATATTTATTTTGCGATGAAGTGGGTTGTTTGATTTTCTAAAAAAATACCCAATATAAAAACAAATAACAGATATAGTCATGCCTGTATTGATTAGGTATAAGTTCATGTATGTCATAAAATTATAGTATTAGTGTTTTTCAATTGAAAAAAAGGGTTTTGCCACAGAGGCACTGAGACACAGAGAAGTAGTAAGAGAGTAAATCGCACAGAACAATGTTTGTTTTCAAAATTTAAGTTTATTGCTAAGTAATTACAAATCAATTTTTTAAATCCGCCTTCTTTACCATTCTCTGTCATGGAAATATTAGAATAAAAGTGATACAAATTCTCTAACACTCTGGGTCTCTGTGTCTAATTCTTCCTCTTCAACTTTCTAAGTATTTTTCCAAAGATTAAATCAAACTCATGAAGTCCTGCCAGTTTTGAAAATACAAAGTAGAGAACAATAGAAGGAATGATTCCAACACAGGCTTTTACTCTAGCAATATTTTCATGGGCAAGATTGATTTCTCGTAGAGACAATAGATTTTTTATATCTAAGAATTGCTCTACGAACACAAGCCAGAGAGTGAGTGCTGTAATTGGAATTAGAATTCTAGAAAGACGTTTTAGAATTTCGTGAATCGGAATATGAATCTCATGTCTTCTCATTTTTAGAAATAGAAAGGTAAACGTGATGTATGCCGCTACTGTAGAAGAAAGAGCAAGCCCTGCATGTTTTAGAAAATTCATCAAAATCAAATTGAGCCCAATGTTTATACTAAATGAAATCATATTGATTTGTAGCGGTGTCTTTGTGTCCTTAAATGCATAAAAAGAAGAAGTTAAGATTTTATTCATACTAAAAACAGGAATGGCAACCGAATAAAATTGCAAAGCTTGAATGGTAGATGCTGTAGATTTACTATCCCATTTGCCACCATAAAATATTGCGTCTACGATTGTTTCTCCCATGAATATAAAACCGAGTGCAGCAGGAATTGTGAGATAAAGCGCAAAACAAAGAGTATCTGCTAGCTCTGCTGGTATCGAATCTTTGCGATCTTCTTTCAGGCTTGCAAGTAGACCTGGCAAAGTAGTAGTCGCAAGTGCTACTCCTATTATTCCTGTTGGTAGTTGGATGAGTCTTTGCGAATAATCGAGACTAACCACAGCTCCAAGCCCCGGGTTTTGGTTTTGGATATAATTTGCTAGAAAAATATCTACTAATAGACTAATCTGATAAAACCCACCGCCTACTACAGCGGGAAGCATTAATGTTAATATCTTCTTAATGGCAGGATGTTTCCAATGAAAGTTTATTTTAGGCGCCAAATTTAATTTTTTGATGTAGAGAGCTTGAACGACTAATTGGAAGAAACCGCCGCAAACAATTCCAAAAGATAATACCTTTACTCTTTCTAAGGTATCATCGAAAAAACGAAACACTACAAGGAATACAAATAAATAACTTAGATTTAAAATGATCGGAGATAGAGAGGGAACGAAAAATTTTTGCTTTGAGTTTGCTATGGCTATGAAGATAGAAGATAAGCTTGCAGTAAAAATCAAAATAAATAAGATCAGGGAAAGTTCGATTACAAGGTTGGAATATTCTTCTGTTCCTCCTACTAGTAACGGAAGTAGATAAGGTGCGAATAATACAAATATGCCCACAAAGACTAATAGCATAAAACTTAAAAAAGAAAGCATTGCACCGGACATGACTCTTGCTTCTTCCTCACTAATCTTACTTGCATCTGAATAGATTGGCATAAAGGATTGAGATAAAGTTCCTTCTGCTAATAGATTCCGATACATATTTGGAAGCCGATAAGCAACAGAAAAAGCGGAAGCGACAAATCCTGTTCCAAAACTCACTGCCATATAATGATCACGGATAAGACCGAGTATCCGAGAGAGAAATGTATAAAAGGAAAGAGCGAGACTTTTTGCTGCTGAGCTAGTTTGTTTTTTTTCTATTTCCACTTGATTTTAACTTTTGGTTCCCAGTTTAATTTATTCATTACTTTTAATAGATCATTCCACACATCCTGTTGGACTTTACTATTTTCTCCGCCATTTCGAATTACATAGCTAGGATGATAGGTTGGCATAACGGGTATACCGTTGTAATCCGCCCAAACTCCTCGAAGTTTTGTAATTCCATCTTGCGTTTTGAGTAAAAACTTTGTAGATGGATTTCCGAGAGTAACAATTACCTTTGGTTGGATAATTTCGATTTGCTGCAAAAGGTAAGGACTGCATGCGGCAACTTCTTCTTGATCGGGCGCTCTATCTTTTTCCATCTTTAAGTCTTCCGTAGGACGACACTTCGCTATATTTGCTATATAGATAGAAGAACGCGAAACGCCCATAGCTTTTTCGATTAGCCTCGTTAATAGCTCTCCTGCTTTTCCGACAAAGGGTCGCCCGGTAATATCTTCTTGCCGACCCGGACCTTCGCCAATAAATAAAAGTTCCGCTTCGGGGTTTCCTTCCCCGAAAACTACTTTCGTTCGTGTTGTGGATAATTTGCATTTTGTGCAAACATCTGCTATTTGTTTGAGTTTCTCTAATTTTTCTGCTTTCATAGTTTATTCTTACTGGATAATAGAGATTAACCGGTTGTTCTAAGCCCACTGGCAATAGCATTAATTGATAGTAATAATTCAATCAAAAGATTATCAGCAGATGCTACGTTATGTTCGTGCAACCTTTCTCTCCATTCCTTTAAAAGATTTATCTGCATTAAATGTAAGCTCTTTAAGCCGGAACTTCTAAGGAATAAAGTTTTGAACATTCTTGGTCTTCTTGTTTCTGTAGTTGATTCAAAAAGAATCGATAGCATTTCTTTTGTTTTATCGTATTCAGTAATAATTTGATTTAGGTATTTTTCTCGCACATGCTCATCGTCTACAAGTTGACCGTATAATAGCATGATTTCCTTGTCCGCATTATACACATTTGTCTCAACATTCATCATCAAGTATCGAAAGAAAGGCCATGTAATAATTTCTTTTTGCAAAATGGAAAATGAATCAGGAGATTTCTTTTGTAAGTCGGCTAACGCACTGCCTACACCAAACCAGCCAGGCAAAAAGAAGCGGGATTGATTCCAGCTAAATACCCAGGGTATTGCTCGCAAATCTTTTAAAGAACGTTTGCCTGTTCTACGCGCTGGTCTAGATCCAATTCGACTATTTTCTAATGCATCAATTGGAGTAGCCTGACTATAAAAAATCATAAAACCTTCTGATCGAACTAAGCTTTCATATACCTTGCGACTTTTCTCAGCTAGACCTTGAACTAAGTTTTCTAGATGAACGGGGGTTTTCTTGATTATCCGGTGCCGTTGGCTAACACCCGTTACACCGGAAACTAATAATTCCAAATTATAAGTAGCATTGATTAAGTTTGCAAATTGTTGCGCAATGCTTTCGCCTTGTATCGTTGAACGGATATTACCCGTTAGTGTTGGATGAGGAAGCGCATCTAGAAAATGATGAGTCTTTCCTCCACCGCGGCTAATACTCCCGCCTCGCCCATGAAAGAAATTAATCTTCACTCCGTGTTTTCTTCCTATTTCGTCAATTTCCATTTGTGCTTTGTAAAGATACCATTGACTTGCTATTATTCCGCCGTCTTTATTGCTATCACTATATCCTAGCATTACTTGTTGGGTAGGAATTCCATCGGGAAAAGATTGATAGGCTAGGCTTAGCTTTGTCATGGGATGAGATAAAAATTCATTTATAATCGGTGCGCATTTTTCTAAATCTTCGATGGTTTCAAATAGCGGAACTACTGGCAAAAGGCAAACAAGTCCTTCTGTAGTGTTCATAACGAGCCCTGCTTCTCTAGCGAAGAGGTAAACAACGAGTAGATCCGAGAGCTTTCTTGTCATACTAACTATAAGCGAGCCAATTCCAGAAGTTCCGTATTTTTTTACATATTCTCCAATTACCAGATAACAGTCTCTTACCGCTTGCGCTTCTCCTTCCAGTGGCATCCCGGGACCAAGGAATGGGCGAGCAGATTCCAATTCTGAATTTAGAAACTGTAAACGCTCAAACTCATTCCAGTCAGAGAAATAAATATTTTTACTACCTGAAGCTTTCATAAGTCCAGCAAGTGCTTTGTCATGGAATTCACTGTTTTGTCTTATATCTAGTGATGCTAAATGAAAGCCAAATGTTTGCACAATTCTTTCTAGCGAAAAAATATCATATTCCACAATTCGAAATGCATCTACTTCTAAAAGAGAATCTCGCAACAGGGCAATGTCTTTTAATAAAGTAAAGTGATCCAGGTAAGTAAATTCATTTTCTGAATTTTCTTTAGAAGAGATTGGAGTTCTAGCTAATAGAATATTTACAAATTGTCGCCAGGGTTCGTTTGGATTACGGCTAATACATCTTTTCCCCACTTCGCCTAATATTACAGTCCATTCTGATATATACTGCAAGAGTCTTCTTGGAACAGAATGTAAATTCTCTGAAAGACTGAGACGAGATGCAAGGTGTAAAAGCTGAGTGTGAATGAGGTTAAGAGCTGTTTCACGCAATTCTAAGAGTGTTTCTTTTGTAACAGTAGCGGTTACTAATGGATGTCCATCTCTGTCTCCGCCTACCCAATTCCCAAAACTAATTCGCGGTAATTTTTCAATTCGATTGATAAGAGTTGGATCAAAGGAGTTTTCTAACCAGGCTTGTTTTAATTTTTTATCCTGCAAAATAATCGCACTAGGAAATACATTTTTTAGATAATGGATAATATTTTTTCTTTCTGAATTGATGTCTGGTTTTTGTAAGTAAATTTCACCTGTACGCCAAAGTCTTTCTAAGCAGAGTTTAATTTCATTTCTAAGATTTTCTTTTTCGGCTGGAGTCCAAATTGGATTTTCTCGTTTGACTAGAAGTAGGTATAGTTCTCGGTGTTGGTCTAGAACTGTAGCTCGTTTTGCTTCGGTAGGGTGAGCCGTTAAAACTGGTTGCACATGCACTTCCGAAAAGGTCTTTGAAATTTCAATTCCGCCGAGCCCATGCTCACGCAGTCTTTTGATATGCTCTCCCCAAGAGCCAACTATAAAATCAATTCCACTTTCGATTTCTACAGATCTTCTAAATTGAGTAGCAGCATTTTCCTCTACCATGTTTAGAAGTTGGAAAGAAATTGATAATGCCTGTGATGCTCGCAAAGGTAGGTTTGACTCTTCCGTTTCAAAATAGGAGGAAATCTTATTTCCTTCGATCCAAGGCAAGCTTGCTGCTAGGTCATCTTCTTTTAATTCAATCAAAACTTCTTTGAAACAAGACATTAAAAAGTGTAAATCGCTTTGGACTTTATCTATTTTCTTTTCTTTTTGCATACCAATTGGTCTCCTGTATAATAATTTACCATATTTTTAATTATCTACTTCGCTACTAAAAAAAACTTGACAGGTGGTAAAAAAAGGAAGCATATCATCATTTAATCTAATAACCGTCTTTATTCGTTGAATTTTTTACCTTAGAATTGCCGATATTTGCGGAAGGGAATATTATAAATGCCAAAAAAGAAACCTGGAACTTCAAATCGAAATACGTCTCCAAAGGTTGAGGCGATAGAGACTTCAACCGAATCCGAACAAACAACGGCGCCACCTATTACACCTCCCCCGGTAGCGCATCAGCATAGTCACTTAACAAAGGGCTTGATTCTAATTCTTACTTCTTCTTTACTCCTTTCTTTTCAGAATGTTGTAACGCGTGTGATTCTAAGTCCTAAGTCTCTTTTTGGATTATTTGATGGAATTGTGCTAAATTCTAGTTTATCCAATTCTCTTCTTATCTTAGTTTTACGTTGCGCGGTTGTATTGCCGATTATGGCATTCATTGTAGCGCCAAGACTCCATAAAAATACCTGGCAGGATATCAGGGATTTACCTAAGCCGGAAAACAAAACAAGATTCCTAAGTGTTTTAAGTAGCGGTTTTTTCCTATTTTGCTCTCAGCTTTGTATGTATGTTGCACTAGGTTCAATTCCTACAGGTATTGCTACAACGATTTTTTTCATTTATCCTACCATTACCATTTTACTTATGTGGGCTCTGTTTGGTGATAGACCTTCTCTTCCGCTTGTTTTTGCCATGGTTACAATTTATATCGGTGGGTTTATGACAATACCTGCGGCTGCATTTACACCGAAAGGGGAAGGCAACTTTGTGCTAGGTGCTTCGACTGCGGCAATGTCTGGAATAGCGTTTGCAGGGTATATCATTATGATTAAAAATGCTAAGATGCATCCCGCACCTTTCACTATCGTGAATTTTTCTATTATCCTTCTATTGGGTGGAGCGATTCTTCCTTTTATGAATTACCAAATAGATTCCACACATACAATGGATTTAGTGTATGGAACTTTGATTCTTGCAACAACGACGCTCGTTGGTTATCTCCTTCAAAATTTTGGTGTTCCACTTGTCGGTCCTTCTCTTGCTTCTGTAATTGGAGCCAGTGGTCCTGCAGTGACAGCACTCATGGCATTAGTTTTAATTGATGAAACATTGAATTTACAACAAGCATTGGGAGTATTTCTCGTTACTCTTTGGGTGTTAGGAATCAGTGTGGAAAATATGAAGAAATCTCCGGTACCGCCTCCTAAGAAATAGAATCCTTTCTTCTTCGCTTTAATAAGCATTTATTCACTTATGATTTATTGCAGTTAGTTTCATTTTTCTTCCGAAAATGAAACTAGGTGCAGTAAATCTACCAAATATCTTTTGGGATCAATTTCATGAATAGAAAACTATTACTCAGTTCCTTTTTACTTTTATTTCAGACAGAAATTTTTTACGCAGAAACTCCAGCCAAAATTGATAAATCAGAAATGAATCGAATCGTTTTGTGGGAAGGGGAAATTACTGGAATTTACAAAGACAAGGGTGCTGTTAGAACTCTCATTTCGCATAATCCGGAATGGGTTGGTGCTAACTTTGAAGAAATTAAAGCAGGCATTCTTAAAAAGAAAAAATTCGAATTGAGACAAAAGGTAACGAATAAAAAAATCGGATACTTTATTGTTACTAACGTTGAACTAGAAAAAGAAATCGAAAAAAATAAAAGAACCGACTATCAGATTTTATTGAATGGAAAATTTGACTTAGGTAAGAAATCACATTATAGCTTTATTTCAAATGATTTTACAATTTCTATGACTAGGTATGAAGAAAGTTACCTAGATC
Organism: Leptospiraceae bacterium; assembly: GCA_016708435.1. NCBI lineage: Bacteria > Pseudomonadati > Spirochaetota > Leptospiria > Leptospirales > Leptospiraceae > Leptospiraceae bacterium. The sequence goes on from JADJFV010000033.1 coordinate 233,703, forward strand.
CTTCGGCTTTCTTTAAGGATAATATCACTTCGCCGTCAAAGACATTTATTCACCCAATAGATAAAAAAGAAATGATTCTTATTCCCTCTGGAGTTTTTATTTTTGGTCAAGGCTCAGATGGAGAATTGGATAATTATAATCCTGCTTTTCAGTCACCAGACGATACCAATTTGACGGAGATTGCTTCCTTTTATATTGATAAGTATGAAGTCACAAATGAGGAATATGCCCGTTATCTGCGTGATACAAATGCAAAGGCACCACTTTATTGGGTGAATGGAAAGTATCCGGACGGAAAAGAGCATCATCCAGTGGTGTCTCTTTCTTATAGGGAAGTAGAGCGTTATGCTTCTTGGGCAGGTAAAAGAGTTCCAACTGAATTTGAATGGGAAAAAGCCGCGCGTGGACAAGGACTAACTAGGACTTTAAAGAGAGATGAGTCTTATACAATCGAACTACAAACTATTAAATATCCATTTGGAAATAAATTTGACTCTCTCCTTTGCAATACAAAAGAAAGCAAAATTAACGATACAGTCTCTGTTTATGAGTTAGCGGCTAAGGGTGCTAGTCCGTTTGGTGTCATTGGAATGTGTGGTAATGCCGCAGAGTGGACAAGCAGTTGGTATGCTGCTTATGAAGGACATTTTACAAAGAATCCTGCTTTTGGAAAACAATACAAAGTTATTAGGGGTGGATCTTTTTTTGATGATAAAAAATCTTCTACAGTTTATTTTCGCTCCTACGGGGGTAATCCTAATTTGGCGGAGGACAGAAGAGCTGGGTTTAGGTTAGTTAAGGATTTGAATTAAGTATGATCAAACAACCAATACCGAGTGTTACAGGATGGAAAGCATTTAAAAAAAGTAAAATGCTAAAAACAGATACGATTGGCTTTTTCGTGTCACAATTTGAATCTCATGGAGATATGTTTCATTTTAATCTTTTAGGGTTAAATATGTATTTGCTCCGAGATCCTAGTTTAATTCGTTATGTGTTGCAAGAGAATAACAGTAATTATACGAAGAGTGTTTTCTATAAGGAATTGGAAATCATTATAGGCAAAGGCTTATTAACCAGTGAGGGGAGTGAGTGGAAGAAAAATCGTAGGCTTGCTCAATCAGCGTTTAAGAAAAGCTCGATAGAAGGATTTATTCCTATTTATTTTGAAGAGGCTGATTCAATTATACAAGATTGGAAAGGCAAAACTCAAATCGATATGGCAAAAGAGATGATGCGGCTAACGTTTAGAATTGTAGGAGGAGCCTTATTTAGTGCAAAGCTAGATGAAGACGCTCACATTGTAGACCGCTCTATGGGCATTGCTCTTGAGGAAGTAACAAAGCGTATCCAATCGCCAATTAGAATTCCATACTTCCTACCAATTCCTGCAAATCTAAGGTTAAAAAAAGCTGTTCGTGATCTGAATGGTGTCGTAAGCAAAATTATTTCAAATCGAATTAATTCTGGAGAAAGAGTAAAAGATTTACTGGATACTTTGATTTATGCGCGGGATGAAGAAACGGGTCTAGGACTGAGTCAAAAGCAAATTCAAGATGAAGTGGTTACGTTTTTACTAGCAGGGCATGAGACTACTTCGAATGCACTCACATGGACATTCTATCTTTTATCGGAGCATTCTGAAATTAGAAAAAAAGTCATCGAGGAAATTCGAAGTAATATTCCTTTAACTGGTAAAATTTCAATGGCAGATTTAGAAAAGCTATCTTTGACGGGGAGAGTTTTGCAAGAGTCTATGCGTCTTTATCCTCCCGTATGGATTATAGAACGAAATGCGATTGGCGATGATGTTATTGGTGAAACGAAAGTAGCCGCAGGCTCTCTAATTTCCATTTGCACTTATGCAGTTCATCATAATCCGGAAATATGGGATGAGCCTGAAAAATTTGATCCAGATAGATTTCTTCCTGAGAACGAAACTAAAAGACACAACTTCGCCTACATCCCATTTGGCGGTGGACCGAGAATATGTATAGGCAATAACTTTGCTTTTACGGAGGCTATGATGATACTTGCTTCTATTTTAAGAGTTTACGAGCCATTAGTCGCTCCTGATCAAAAAGTTGAGAAGGAGCCATTAGTTACTTTACGAACGAAGTATGGATTGAAAATGAATTTAGGATGATGAGGATTCCTCTTTCGGTCTTGTCCAACGTTCTAGAAAAAAAACTCCAAGTGTAAGAAAAGGAAGAATGGCAATTCCGTAAATAATGAATCCCACTGTCGATAAGAAAAAAATAGAAGAAGCCATTTCGCTAGTCTTAATCATATTTGAATCATCTGTAGTTATAAGAACAAAGGAAAGCATTATAGCCGCGCAGTAGACCAAAAGGATTCCTATGAGTAGAAGTTTTCTCAATCGTTTTGTTTTTATTTTTGTGCCAGCATAGCCTAATACTAATCCTATGATTGGAAACGCAGGAATGAGTATTGTCAATGCTCCCAATTCTCCTATTTCTTTCAATCCGATTAGATATAAGAAAATCCCAAGTCCTAGAAGTAAAAGAATGGAAACTATTATACCTTTTAAAAGATTATGCATTCATTCATGAAAAAGATATATTTGTAAAAATGCAAGAATTTAATAACTCACCTACGCAAAGCAATAAAATTATGGAAAATTTAATGAAAGTAATAATATTAGATAAATCTAATGAATTAATAGAATCAATAGCCCGCCTTATGTTGCGCCCACTCGGAAGCAACATTGAGTTTGGCGAACCCACCGTTAGGTGTAACCCACACATCCAGCGCTGGGCACGCTGGTCACTCACCTTGCGTAAGGTGAGTTAATAATGGACTTTTATTCTGAGAATGGAATATTACACCGAGGAATTTTAAATGAACAAAAATATTTTGAATGTAATGGAATTATGAATGGCTGATATTCAATATATCTGTTTATCTGATTTGCACTTTGGTGCGTATAATAGTCTATTAACCTACACTTCATCCGATGGTAAATTGGATTCAGGAAAAAAATCGGATGTTTTAATTCACTTTCTAAATATATTAGAAGAAATAATATCGAAAGTAAATAAAAAAAGAAAAGCCAAATTTATTTTGAATGGGGATATATTCGAATTAGCCCTTGCCAACACAAATGAGGCAGTGATGACGTTTGATTCCTTTTTGGAACTTGCTTTTATTAAAAGCAGACGGGAATTATTCTCTGATAAAATGATTTTTATTCCCGGCAATCATGACCACCATCTATGGGAGACAGCGAGGGAAAGACAATATCTAGAATATATGACTAAGCTAGAACCCGGTGAATTCATTGAACCACCTTGGCATCATACTAAAATGATTAAGCCCAATCCACTTAAGTCAAGATTCATAACCATTCTAATGCAACGTCATAAAAATTTACGAGACGGGCGGGCAATGACAGTTTACCCCAACCTGACTCTCGTGAATCGTGATACAGAAAAATACGTTGTCATCTCACATGGACATTTTATAGAAAATATTTATTACTTGATGAGCAATTTACAATCAATCTTACTTAATTCTAAATCTTTTCCTGAAACGATAGATCAGATTGAGAGAGAGAATTTTGCCTGGATAGACTTTTTCTGGTCTGTGCTAGGACGCTCGGGGGATGTAGGAACTAGCATTGGGATCATGTATGATATGCTACAAGATGAGAAGGCACTCAATGAACTTGCAAATAATCTTGTCACATACTTATTGAAGCGAGGAGATTTCCCTAGTTCATTACAAAATATGCTCAAGCCAATCATTGGATATATATTGACGAAGGTAGTGAGTCAGATTGCTGTAAATGAGAGAGGGCTAACAGATGATATTCTCGGAAAGGATGCAATGAGTGGATTACGAGCATATATCACTGGACCTTTGAAGTTGCAGTTCATGCATGAGAATAAGAATGTTTTGCCGAAAAAAATGGAATTTGTATTTGGACATACGCATAAGCCGTTTTGTAAAATGGAATCTGGATTTGCTGAAACTGGCTATCCCGAACAAATTGGAATTATTAACACTGGCGGATGGGTGATTGATACAGTTTTACCACAAAAGCAAGTAGGGGGAGCAATCACTCTCATTGATGAAGATAAAAATACCGTTTTACTAAGACTCTATAATGAGACAGATTTGGAAATTAAATTAGAAACCACAGAAAACGAAAATCCACTGTTTCAAAAGTTGGTTGAAAAAATAAATTTAAAATCTAAGACCTTTGCTGATTTCACTAAGTCCGTCGATTTGGGAATTCAAAATAAAAGATTGGTCATTAAAAATAGAATTAGCAAGTAATATTGCCCTCTGGAAAACGCCGTAGCTACTTTTTTGATAAAATCAACGAAAGCAAGTTCAATTTTAAACTTTCTTATAAGCATCTTCTGACCGATACTCTATAGTGTCGGTTTCTTATGCTAGCATCTACAGACAAAAACAATTGCAACCAGGTATGAAATGAAACGTTTAATTTTGCTTCTAACTCTTTTTATCGTGAGTCCTTCTTTATTTTCTGTCTCTCCTGATATGGATAATCTCAATATTCTTATCAATGAAAACAAAATTCACTTTGAATTTATCAACGTAGTTCTGAGTAATCTTATTAAGCCGCAAGCGGAGCCCGAAAAGCTTACAGACTATGCAAATACAAAAATAAAGCCAGAAGCGGCAGCAAAGCGAATCATTGACAAAGATGATTCCTTTTATTATGGAAAATTTCTAGAAGCCAATCAAAAAGACTTTGAAGGGAATCTATTATACTTTCGAGGAGATTATGGGGAAGCACACAAGCCTCTCAAAGAAGCACAGGGAAAAATAAAAGAATTATATGAAGATGCACTAGAGCGGCATACAGAGCATACCCGCGTGTTAGTTGCTTACGCTGCACAAAGAATCATAAAGTCAAATGACTATAGTTCTAAACATTTAATGAAGCTTGCTTTTCGTGATTTGAAAATCGCTGAAGACTATTATCAGCTTGGTTGGAATCAAGCCCCGTATCAGTTTAGAAATAAAATATCTCTCTATGAAGATGGATTTCGTGCCTCAAGAAGAGCGAGACGATTGACGATTCTTGCTCTTATGAATTTTAAAACGGCGAATGAAGATAAGAACACTTACAAGAAGCAATCACTCAGTGAGTTACACAATTCTGTCAATGAAGGAAAAGTGAATGACTATGAATATATCAAAGTGACGCTTAGAAATTTTATTGAAAACAAAATCATCGAAGGTAAAATTTCTACAACAGTTACGTTTCCTCGACCTAAAGGTGCAACGGATTATGAATTTAAAGCAAATAATTCAGGCACTCTTGACTTGATGGAAATGCTAGATGATTGCTATGCGATTATTACTTACAATCGAATTTCAATTCTTGATGAGACAAACAATGTTATCCGCAAAGACTCACCGGGTCCCGTAACACCAGAAAGTAATGCGAAACCAGCACCTGCTACTGGTGCCGGCACATCGCAACCAGTGAAATCAACACCAGCAACAAATCCACCGACTAATACTAATACAGGCAATCCTGTGGACTCACTACAAAAAAAGGAATAATTACTATGAATAAAATTTTATCTTATATATGTTTGTTAATTTTTACATTTAGCATTTCTGCAAACTCAAAAGGAAATATTGTCGATAGAAAAAAGAATTTTGACTCAAAGGCAAAGTTTTTATTTTCCATGCAAGAAATCATTACCTCTGAAAAATTGAATAAAGATTTGCAGGGCTTAAAAGATATGGCGAATGAAGTAGATACAACCTATCGATCCGGCGAAAAAGAAAAAATCAAAAAGACTCTTTCTGTTGGAGAAATGAAATTAGCCACTTCAATGAAAGATTATACTACATTCATTAGTGCGGAAACGAAAGAGTTGATGGAAGCCTATTCTTCTCAAGTAACTAACGCCGAAGAGAAAGAATCGGACAAAAAGTCTAAGCCTACAGTAGCAAGCACTACCACGAGAGAAAAATCCTCTGAATACTATACGATTGCAAAGGCAGACTATGCGAACGCTACAAAGTTTGAACGAGATGGAAATTTACAGTATGCAATACAATTATTTAAACGAGCTCTAAACTATACAGTGCTTGCTTTTGATAATGCAAAGTATCCACTCCCTGCAAAGTATGCGAATCTTTCCAAAACTTTTTCGCCAGCAAATGAAACAGCAGATACGCCACATCCAGCAGGAACTCATACAAGTCCTGCAAAAGAAAATAAAGATACAAAAGAAACTAAACCAGCCGGTCCAATAAAAAGTATCAAATAGCATTAAATTCATGCTAGAAATTATTAGGGTGTCGTCCTCTAATATTTCAAAAGGGGGTCTCAATTCATATCGAGATTCCCTACAAAAATTTTTAAGAATGACACTCTTATTGTAATCTTAGGTTAAAATAAGCTTGAAAGTGCTTAGCTATTTATGACATAAGTATATAACCCCTCTATGAAAATAGAATCTATTTATAAACACTTCATGGTGACTCCAGTCAGCCATCTTCCTGTTGTAGATGAAAATTCCGATATAGTCGGTCTCATCTCCAAAGAAAAAGTATTAATGGAGATGGCCGATGTCGCATCCACAATAGAAGAATACGAAAAAATTCCAGAGCAGTTCTTAGAATTCAATATCACTGAAAGTGTAATCTATTATTTCCGAAACAACCGCACCATACCTGTAATTAATACACTTTCCCAAAAAGTAGACTCATGGGAAAAGCCCCGCTTCCTAGCCGAAGTGTCCAAGCTAACTAGCCATACTCCTTCTATTAAAACAGAAAACATAGAAACAGAGGGCGAAGAGATGACAGAGAGCAGATCTGCAATCTACAAATTTATGTCTATGGTCCTAGCTAGCTTTCCGGACGCACTCTTTGCAACGGACAAGGAAGGTGTGACTACTTTTTATAATGAACGATTTGAAGTAGATATTCTTGGTCGTGGTATGTTCCGTGATTCAATAAGCTATACCGAAAAATATTTTAGAGAACTCAATCAGGATTTATTTGCAAACTACCTCAAAACCCATGAGCTTGATGTGGAATCTCGAAAGTCAACGGTTCCAATTATACAGGCTTTTGTAAAAGATTTGAATTTAGTATTAAGAATTATTACTCTTAAGAACGAACAAACCATTAGTGGATTTCTGTATCATTTCATCGACCCGCAAAATCGAATGAATCGAATGAATGAAGGCGGGTTGACCTTTCCATCAGTGGAAGAAGCATTTCAAATGAATGTTCCACTCCTCACTCTGATTGAAGAAATTGAAAGCCATTATATTTTTCAAAAGCTCAAACGAAATGATGAAAATATTTCCCATACTGCAGATGAACTTGGAATCCCTAGATCTACTTTGCAGAATAAGATTAAGCTTCTAAAGATTAACGAAAAGTTCAGTCGTGAAATTTCTAGCCCAATTCCAAGAAAAAGAAAAAAAATAGTAGAAAAAAAAGAACAGGCTGCTAAAAAGGTCTTAGCCTCCGAAAGTAAGCGGACTGCTCTTCCGAAAAGTAAGAAAGTCAAAAAGGGTTCTCCCAAGAAACCTTCTCTAACCTCAAAGAAATCTTCGCAGGCAAAAACCAATAAAAACAAGGTAAAACTAAAAGCTAAATCTAAAAAGAAGAAATAACTTCTTTTCTAATGAAATCGGCAATCATTCGCTAAGCCACAATCATTAGAATTCAAAATCCACTAACAGGCAACCCCATACTATGGCTATATCTAAAAAAGAAGAAAATTCAATTGAACAAGAAGAATACGAAAATCAACAATCACCAACATCGAATGAAAACCAAAATCAAAACGGTAATCATCCAAGACCCTTTAAAAAGAGAAAGAAATTTGACGGGCCTACTCCTGAACCAATTGATTTAGTAAAACTCAAACAGAAAGCTATCGGAGAGTTAACCGAGTTAGCTAAGAGCATGGGTGTTGAAAATACAAATGGTCTCAAGAAACAGAATTTAATTTTCGCGATTCTACAAAGCCAATCCGAGAAAGATGGTCAGGTTCATGCTGCCGGTGTCATGGAACGCCTTCCTGACGGATATGGATTCTTACGCTCCCCTGATTATAACTATGTTCCAGGTCCTGATGATATCTATGTTTCTCCTTCTCAAATAAAACTCTTTGGTCTAAGGACTGGGGATACTATCGAAGGACAAATTCGTCCTCCAAAAGAATCGGAAAGATTCTTTGCTATGCTCCGAGTAGAAACCGTAAACGGAGTTCCACCTGAAGTAGCTAATAAGCGTGCCTTATTTGACAACCTAACACCTCTTTATCCAAATGAAAGACTCAATATGGAATTTGATCCATCTCATATGGATACTCGTATCCTTGATTTGATGATCCCAATCGGGAAAGGGCAACGTGGACTGATTGTTGCTCCTCCTAGAACTGGTAAAACAATTTTAATGCAAAGTATTGCAAATGCGATTACCCGTAATCATCCCGAAGTCTATTTAATCGTATTGTTGATTGACGAGCGTCCAGAAGAAGTAACAGATATGGCGCGTAACGTTCGTGGAGAAGTGGTAAGTTCTACCTTCGATGAGCCTGCTCAGCGCCACGTTCAAGTAGCGGAAATGGTAATCGAGAAAGCAAAACGTCTCGTCGAGCATGGACGGGATGTTGTTGTATTACTTGACTCTATCACAAGACTTGCCCGCGCCTACAACCAAGTAATTCCAACGAGTGGAAAGATTCTTTCTGGTGGTGTGGATTCCAATGCGCTTCATAAACCAAAGCGTTTCTTTGGAGCAGCTCGTAATATCGAAGAAGGCGGTTCACTAACTATATTGGCAACTGCTCTTATCGATACAGGCTCTAAAATGGACGAGGTTATCTTTGAAGAATTTAAAGGAACTGGAAATATGGAAGTTCATTTAGATAGAAAGCTATCTGATAAGAGAATTTTCCCTGCAATCGACATAAATAAGTCAGGAACTCGTAAAGAAGAGCTTTTACTTCGTCCGGATATTTTACAAAAAGTCTTTATACTAAGAAAGGTACTTTCCCCTATGAGTATCACAGAAAGTATGGAATTATTGCTAGATAAAATGAGAACTACAAAGACCAATGAGGCCTTTCTAGCGAGCATGAATTCATAATTAAGGAGAACCAAATGAAAGAAGGAATACACCCACAATATAGAGATGTAATTTTTAAAGATATTTCTTGTGATTACGCGTTTAAATCAAAATCTACTGCGAAATCCAATGAAACAATGAAATGGGAAGATGGAAAAGAATATCCCGTTATCAAATTAGAAATTTCTAGTGCATCTCACCCTTTCTTCACCGACAAAGCAAAAGTTATCATGACTGCTGGTCGCGTTGACAAATTCAAAAAGAAATACAAGATGAAATAAATCTATGCTCGTGACCGTGTCTAAATGGTTTTTTGCCACAAAGGCACGGAGTCACAGAGAGTAATAGAGGGTTTCATATTAAACAATTTAAAAGGCTAAATATATTATTACACTCATTTGAGATTTTTAATATATTTATTTCTCTGCGCCTCAGTGTCTCTGAGGCAATTACCTAAGTCTAACATTCAGGAGTCTTACCAATGGCAATGAACTTCGAGAAATTCAAAGAAATCAACGATACAAGAATGAACTACCGCGAAATGGAAGATGCAACAGTTGTATCCAATTATCGCAACGTAGGCTGCGGGGATGGATATAGGATCTATCTTAAGATAGATGAGAATGAGTGCATAACAGATGCTAGCTATACGACAACTGGTTGTGGATTTGGAATTACTGCGCTTGCTATGGCTACTGAAATTGCAAAGAATAAGACCGTTTCAGAAGCAGAGACCTTAACAGAGTCTGATATAGAAAAACTATTTGAATTTCCTGAAAAAAGAAAGAATTATCCAGAATCAGCGATAGCTGCGCTCAAACAAGCCATTAAGGATTTTAAATCTGGTGATGGCATTCCCAAAGAAAAGCGAATCACCAAATCCAAAGCCCTTGAAATATTAAAAACGAAAGGCAATCTCTCCAACGAGAATTTATCTAGTATTATTCTCGAAAAAGAAAATTTAGATGGAGTTGATTTCTCAAATGCTGATTTGCACAATGCTTATCTACAAAATGGAAGTTATGTAGGTGCCAATTTTTCGGGAGCTAATTTACGCGGTGCATTTCTAAATAGCTGTAATTTACAGAATGCAAACTTTAGAGGAGCTGATTTACGTTGGGCTAAATTAGCTGGTGCAAAGATAGATGGGGCTGATTTTACAGACGCAATTTATGATATAGGCACAAGAATCGATTCCAATCAGGTTCATATCTTCAAAGTAATGCAAAAAGCTGGTAAAGATATCTATATGAAAGCAGAGGAAGTTATTTAATTGAAAGTAGGTGACCAAGCAAAATTACTTAAGAAGACCTTTATGCAAAATGGGGTCTTTATTCTCACAAATTCCATTGTTGAGATTGTAGACATTGAAAATGAATTGTATCATGTTATATACAATGACAAAGAAGGGCATCCGCACACTCTTAAAAATATCAAAGCGGAAGAACTTCAAAAAATCTAAGAATACGTTTTTTATTCTAGACATTTTCAAATTGAATAGTTAAATAGCTAAGATACGAACCTGTTGTAAAGTAACTCAGTTATAAACATGATTTTAACCCCTTCTCGAACCAGTGATCATTTAATTATAAAAATCCTTTCCGATGTAATGATGGATAATTCTAAGGATTTTTACAAAGAGTTTGAAGCTATTATCCAACAAAACACTGATTTCAAGGTAGTCAGCTTTGATTTCTATAAGGTCAACTTTATGGATTCTTCTGGTATTGGCTCACTGATTAGAGCGGCATCCTATGTAAAAAATCTACACTCCGCAGTGACTGTCTTTAATTTGAATAAATCACTTTATTCAGTTTTCCGACTTTCTGGTTTAGATAATATCATTGCAATCTATACGTATGATGAGTTTATCGAAATCTATCCCGAACTAAAATAATCACAGGTTAATTAAATGAAGTATTCTATTTCAAAAAAAATATTCTTTCTCTCCTTGACTTTACTTCTATCGCATTGTGCATCTTTCTATCAAACAAAGCATTTGGTTTATTCTACTCGTAATTCTGCTTTCTATAGAATGCCAAAAGATGAAATTAAAAACAAAGAATTCATTCAGGAAAAATTTACTCATCCCTATTCGATCCAACCCGAAAAACTAGTTGATATGCTTGGTAATTTACGGTTTAAAAAATACACTCGTATTGGTAGTTTACAAGATTTTGTTTTTCACCTAAGTGAATTAACGACCCTTAGCGTTGACTTAAAACAAGTATTGGAAAATATGAAGTCCGAAGACTGTGTCATGGGCATATCCATGTTTGACCACACTCAATCTGTAATCTCTAATAATAAGCGCACATCCTTCTTACTCTGGATTGATTCAAAAGGATTAAATCTAGTATTAGGGGAGATACAATCAGATGTTCCGCGTGATACTGCGAAAAATTTCTTTGAATGGACACAAGTTCCACAAGTTGCACTTTCCATCACTCCTGATGAAAATGAAATCGAACAAGAGAAGGAACAGCTTTTTACCTTCAACAAAGTAAATGGATACACCAATAAGAAATGGTTGATCTTTCCCTTGAAAGACCTAAATCAATATCAATTAAAAGATAGAAAATACAATTCAAATAAGAAGACAGACAACTAAATCTTTTTCTGATTAGTCATCACTTCTTTTACGAGTGGCGCATAACCGTCTTTATCCGACTTTAGAATATGGGATCTTAACCAGAAGAAAAGAAATTCAAGAGTTTTCTTTCCAACATTTGCGGTTCCTGTCTTAAGCTCCTCTTCTACGCTCTCGATCTTATCGATGAATTTTTTATGTTCTAGTTTATGATCAGAAAAATCTGGATAGGATGCCATTAGCATGAGTTCTTCTTCCATTGTAAAATGAGTATAGGTATAAATTTTTAAATTACTGATAATTCTTTTTAGTGCTTCTCTTTCGATATTAAATTGAATTGCTCGTTCCAAATCATTGATTACACTAAATAGAACCTTATGCTGATAATCCACAACATCAATATCTGTATTCCAGGAATCCTCCCAAATAACATAATCGACTTTTGCTTCTGGTGTAATCTTAAATCCTTCCACTAGAAATGTTGCAGTTCGATTTAGAAAAAACATAGCAGCTTTATCTCTTGGGTTAATCGTTAGTATCTGTAAGAATATTTCCCATGCTTTTTGATATTGACCACTTTGATAGATAATTACTCCACTATCAAATTGTTGCTTGGTTTTATCTTTTAGTTCAATCTGTTCGGGATAATCAACATTATACACTTCACATATAAATGTCTGTTCTTCTTTTCCTCGAATATAGGCATTGTCTAGAAATCGAATATGGTATTTATCTGGATCAACAATATTCTGAATCACATCTTCGCTAATAATGATAGGTGCACCATAGGACTTTGACAACGATTCAAGCCTAGAAGCAGTATTCACAACATCAGAAATAACAGTTGTTTGCATTCTTTTTTCACTTCCAAGAACGCCGAGTAATACTTCCCCGTAATGAATCCCGATTCCAATTTCGATTTTCTTGTCATTATTATTAATCCTAAAAACTCTTTCACGAATTTCTAGTTGCATTTCGATTGCGCAGTTAATTGCATCTTCTACATTATTTGGAAATATTGCTAACAGTGCATCTCCAATGTATTTATCAATGATACCGTTATGCCTTTCAATGATAGTGTTCATATGAGAATAGAATTGGTTTAGGAATTCAAAGATTTCTTTCGCAGATACTTTTTCTGCCATAGAGGTAAATGAGCGTATGTCAGCAAATAGAATTGTCATATCTTTATTGACTTGATCGCCCAGCTTTATTTCCCACATCTGCTTTTTGTTCAAGAGCGTTAAATACTCTTTAGGCACAAATTGATTGAACGATTCAGTTGTCTTTAGATAAAGCAATTTCATTTGCTGATTAATTTTTTTGAAGCGAGCTGTTAATTCTAATTTTTCTGATCTTGATTTTCCAAAAAACCTATACAATAAAATGAATATGATAAAATGAAAAAGAGTAAATAAAACTCGAAAGAGAATTGGAATATCTAAGACAATTCCGAAAATAAAAAACAAAGTTAGAGAAATGGATCCAAAAAATAAAATGTTTAGCTCTAAAGAAAACTGACTATACTTTTTTTCTTTTAGTAACTCCTTTAGGATTGTCTTGTTAGAACTGAAAAATTGCATTATTGAATCATTCCGTCAAGAATAGTTTCTTGCTTTTTCAGAAGAAGGTCATCTGTAAAAAAAGCGTAACGACCTCTCCCTTGTTCTTTTGCATGATACAATGCTAAATCTGCATTCTTCATGAGCTTACTCGGATTATCCCCATTGTCTGGATACAGACAGATTCCAACGCTTCCTCCAATTTCAACGGTATAACTTTCTAAAACCGTGAAAGGCTGACTTAAAAGGAAAACTATATCTTCTGCAATATTCGCGACGATTTCTATTTGTCGAATATCTTCTATCAATATAAAGAATTCATCTCCCCCTAAACGAGAAACCAAGTCTACTTCTCGTAAACGGGATTTGATTCGCAAAGCGACTTGTTGCAATAAATCATCGCCTGCTGAATGACCATATTTGTCATTAACCGCTTTGAATTTATCTAGGTCCAACATCAATGCTGCCATTTGGGTGTCGTTTCTACGATTTACAGTGATTCCATGCTTCAATCGCTCTTCCAATAATCTACGATTTGGTAACTGAGTCAGTGGATCATAGAATGCAAGTCGGTTTATGAACTCTTCTGTAGCTTTGCGCTCTGTAATATCCGTGAGAGTTGCTACATAGCGGTTAATAATATTATTCCCCCCAACAACAGCCGTAATCGTAAGCCACTGTGGATAGATTTCTCCACTCTTTCTACGATTCCAAACTTCCCCTTGCCATGCTTTTGTTTGATGAATGCTTTTCCACATAGTAGCATAAAAGGCTTCATCATGACGGCCTGAGCGAAATATGCTCGGACTTTTGCCAATGACTTCTTCCGGTTTATAGCCTGTTATACGAGTAAATGCATGATTGACTTTCAGAATGATACTAGAGGCATCTGTGATCATCATCCCTTCTTGCGCATCAAATACTGTTGCGGCTATTCGTAGTTCTGCTTCAGCTTGCTTTCTTTTTGTGATATCTTGCTTGACTGCAATAAAATGTGTTATTTCTCCTTCTAGATTTATTACGGGGGTAATCGTCATTTCCTCATCGTAAAAAGACCCATCCTTGCGACGATTTACGAGTTCACCATGCCAGACTTTTTTAGAAAGAATAGTATTCCACATCGTTTTGTAAAACTCGTCATCCTGTTTTCCTGATCTCATTATCTCCCTGGGATTTAGAGTATAGATTTCATTCATACTGTAACCTGTTAGATCACTGAATGCTTTGTTTGCCCATTCAATAAATCCTTTTCGGTTTGTAATCAGTATACCATTAGCCGCCGCCTGAAGTGCACTGTCTTTTAATTGGAGGTTTTCTATTCCCTGTTTGATATGGGTTATATAGATAGCAGTCGTTCCTGCAAATATAAAGAGTGTAAATAAATAAATCCATTCGTCAATGGAAGTTGACTTAGATGCAGATATTTGAATAAAAATTAAAAGCAAAGCAATAAGAACCGCACGGATACCAAGTCTTAAAGCAATCCACAGAATAAAACCAAAAAGCAAATAATTCTTCGAGAGAAAACTAAAACTTTCTTCAAACCAACGAAAGAAAACAATTTGTCCTAATAAAAAGGAAATGCTAAGCAGGAGGATGCTTTCGATTAACTCTCTTTTTCTAATTTGCTTATTTCTCTCCGTCCAGACTATCAAAAGAAATGAAAGAATAGAATTTTTCAATCGCAGAAATATGTGATTTTTTTTAATTGTTTTTTTCATTTGCTTATTCGCTGTAATAAATTTGAAAAAGGCTCTGTCTCGTAGATTTGCTAAAATCTAAGGGAAAACCATTAGAAGAATAAGACTCATTCCAAATTAATCTATTCACACGTTTATAGGTCATCAAAGGCAACGTTTTGGCAACCTTTTTAGATTATTTTTTATGTTACAAAAAAAAATTTTTGCAAAAAAGAGCTAAAAGTTTAGGAGAAGTCCTAAACTTTCGTTCTATGCAATTGGAATTTTTCAGTAAATTCAGTGCTAGGTGAAATATCTGGAATCTACTGCGGCTTTTTCTTTAATATATCGCTTAACTTTCCAAGGTCCGCCGGTTTGATTTGGACGTTCATTGCTTTGATATTTTCAGCTTGAATTTCCTGGTGAATTTCGGCGCGGTGCACAGATACATTCTTGGGAGCTTTGATTCCAATTTTTACCTGGTCACCTTTTATATCTACAATAACGACTTCGATATCGTTACCGATGATAATGGATTGATTGAGTCTTCTCGCTAGAACTAGCACTAGACTTTCTCCATTGGAATATTTTCTAAGATTAATTTTCTGAGAGGATGATTTTCATTCTTCGATATACACTGCTTAGCCGCACGAGTCTTTGGATTGATGATTACAGGACCCTGTAAGTTTGCAGTCATCATTTGCGGGTTGTCGTTAGGTATGGTGACTATCGTCATGATAAGAGCTTCTTCTAGACTTGAGACTTGAATTAAATCCAAATCCTCTTGTCCTAAAGCAGGCTTATAATCAGGTGCAAACAAATCAGGCTGAATTACAATAAATGCTAAATCTATTTCATTCAGAGATTGCAACCATTTAAAAGGGCTTTCTTGATTTTCTTCTATGAGCGCAAACTCGTTGTATTTCTCAAAACCTAAAATTCCTTCTGGAAAATTTAGAATTTGCCTTTCGTCAATTTGCATTTTTCCAAAAGGCTTTGTTTCTATTTCTTTTGTCATAGATTAACGTAAAAAGTCCATTAGAGTAGGCTTGATTACTTTAGAACCTACACTGAGTGCAGATTGGTGAATTGTTTCTAACCATTTTAAGTTCATGATGGTTTCAGGGAAATCTATCGCTTCGTTCTTAGCAAGAAGTTCAGCCATAAAAGATTTATCAAAATCAATTCTCTTTTCATGCTCTTCTAATCGATTCATTTTAGCACCAACGATCGAACGATGACGTAGAATATTTTCTAGCGCCATATCAATATCACCTAAATCACGACCGGAAATTCTTTCCTGGTCTTTAGCAGTTAAATCATTTCTAAGTTGAATCATTACATCAAAGATAGAATTTCCAGCAACAGTTGCTTCTTTCGAATAATTGGTTGGAGGCTCAGAGTAATTAACCTCTACAAGTCCGAGGTCTCTTAATACTGTTCCACCTTCGGAATCTTCTAACCAAATCTGATGAGGGGATGTGGAGGATAATGTAATGTTGTCGCTACCGAGCTTACTTGCTTTTACATCGAGAGGAGAACTATTGATTTTATCAATGATATCATCTAGTCTGTCGCCTGCAGAAATGGAAATTTCTACTCCGTCGATTTTAAACTTTTGATCAGAAGTAGCTGCATATTCAGAAGAATCACGATTAGCCGTAATACTCATATTGGTTCCCCAAAATGCTTTATTGCCGGCAACGTTTACTCCCATGTATTCGCCACGTTCGATTTCGCGAACTTGATCGCCTATATCGCCACGATATTCGACACCGACGATTTGGTCTTGGATTTCAATTCCTTTAAGACCTTTCATCTTTGCTTCCATTGCTTCAAAAGGTGGTCGGTCTATGGTGTGGCCGCCAAATAGATAACGTCCTGTCACATCGCGAGTATTTGCAATGTCGATAGTTGCTTTTAAAAGTTCATTGATTTCTTTTCCGATAGCTACTTCTAATTCGAAGCCTTTATCACCCTGGTAAATTCCGTTCGAAGCTTGCACTGTCAAAACTCTTACGCGTTGTAAAATCTCTGTTACCCGCTCGAGTTGTCCGTCTACTTGTTGTAAACGGGCTTTTCCTTCTGTAGCGTTTTTCATGAATTGGTCTAATTCATTTACACGGGAACGAAAATACATATTGTTAGTCGTAGCAGACGGATCATCAGAAGGACGACTGATTTTTAGACCTGTGCCTAATTGGTTTTGTGTTTCATCCAATTGGGATTGGTGTCTTGCTAAAGTATTTACAAGAGTGTTATTAGAAATTTGATTTGTGATTCTCATGATTATACTCCGAGTCTATTTATTATTACATCTAACATTTCGTTTTGCACATTAATCATCTTAGCCGCTGCATTATAAGAATGTTGGTATTGAACCATATTCGCCATCTCTTCGTCGAGGTTAACACCCATTACAGATTGACGAAGTTTTTCAAATTCACTTAAGAGTGCAGTTTGAGTTCCGAGTTCTTGTTTTGCTTCTCTAGCTTCTGTGCCGAGCTTAGAAATCATACCATTATAAAACGCGCTAAAATTCTCGTCATAACCTACCATCATTGGTTTGTCTTTTAGGAAATTTGCGACTAACAAAGCATTAGACCCATCTTTTTGTCCATTTGCTTTGTTGTAGTCTCCTGTTCCGCCAACATCTTTTCCACGGGCTGCTGCAATATTATTTACGTTATTCGCTATATCATCAGAAACACGAACAAAAGATGCAGGGTGAAACTGCGGAGTAAGAGTAATGTCTTGTGGTGCAGCTTGAAGCTTAGCGAGTTCGCCTAATCGATTGTAATCAAAAGATCCAGCCACTCCACTTCCATTTAAAATTCCAGTCATACCAACTAAAAGATTTCCAGAATCTTCTAAGTGACGAATCATAAAATTTTCGCGGATATTATTTTCAGCAGGGACACCTTTTAATACAAGCTGATTGTCGTGGTTCATAAAAGCGACAACGCCTGACTCTGAGCGATTGATCCTTTTGATAACATCGTTTAAAGTGTCATCGACGTTATACGGAATTAGAACTTGTGTAGATTTCTCATCATTTTTTTGAATGGTGATTGTTCCAGAAATTGCGATTGGTCTAGTTGCGTCGAGAGTTGTTCTACCGGTTACTCGGTATATGGCGGTCTTGTCGTTAATTCCATCACCATTTGAATCATACTCTGCATTTGAATTTAAAGCAAGGTCTCTTGGTTGAAAGAAGTTTAAGTTTGTCTTTCCGTTCAAACCAAATCCATCTTTGTGGATTTCGTTTACTGTGTCAGTGAGGTTAATGGCAAATGTATCCACATTGTCAATTTTTTCACGTAATACAAAGTCACGAACTTCAATTAAACCCTGGATATGACCGGAACGGAGTAATACATCTTTGCCGTCACGCTCCCAGACTAATTTTAATTTTCCTTCGTTGTCTGGATTACCAACCAATTCAACGTTTTCTTTTTTAGAACCCTGCACAAATATTTGCTGACCGATAAAAACCATAAACTCGTCTTTATCGCTTCTACCAATATTAATATCTACTAATTCAGATAATTCTTGTAAGAGTCCATCTCTTTTGTCATATAAATCATTTGGTCTATCGCCTAGCGCTTCGGCTTTCTGAATTTTTTCGTTTAATGCACGAATGCTATTTCCAATACCGTTTAGATGACTTGTTTTAGATTCGACTTCTTTGTTTGCCTGGTCCTGTAATTGTGTAAGCTTACGGTAAGTATCCTCAATTCGATTTCCAAGACCAATTGCTTTTTCTTTTACAACAGAGCGGTGTGCGCTTTCATCAGGATAATTTGCAAGCTCTTCCCATGCAGACCAGAATTGATCCATTTGTCCGCGAAGAGTCATTCCACCCGGCTCATTAAATACCATTTCAATTCTGTAAAGGTAATCATTTCGAGCAGACCAGTAATCTTTTACAGAGCTAGTTTCTTGGATTCTATCATCAATAAAACTATCTCTAATTCTTTCTATTTCAGGAACTTTAGAGCCCTGTCCAATTTGACCGGCAACCATGGCACGGTTCAGAGATGGATCATACATTGGCTCTGCTGCTGTGATTTGAACACGTTGACGAGCATACTGTTTGTTATCCGCATTTGAAATATTATGACCGGTTGTATGTAAAGCCTGTTGATGAACGGATAATCCTTTTTTGCCGACTTCTAATCCTGAAAATGTAGATCCCATTATTTGCTCCTTATGCTCTCATGTTTAACATTACGTTAGTGCGTGCTTTTGATTTTGAATTGTCACCGTATAATTCTGCGACGGGAGATTCACTTGCCGATTTAAGTGCTTCAATCGAAAGAGAAAACATATCTATTTTAGATTTCAAAAGTTCTTCATTGACTGTGATTTTCTCTTTTAAGTCCAATACAACGAATTTCAAATCATTGGTAAGAGGTTTAAATTTTGCAAGGGTGATTTTATCTAGGCGATTTAAAAATTCTGTGACGGTAGGAACAACGGCTCCGTCCTTTTCTTGGGAGAAAAATTCTGCGATAAGCTTGATTCGTTTTGCCTCTACACCGGTTAGAGTATCCATCATGGCAGATGTTTGCTTGGTAAAATTCTCCAAATGCTTTCCATTTGAGCGTAGTATTGCTTCCTTTTTACTCGTTTCTAAAATGAGTAAGCTTTTATATAAATTAATTTCTTCTTTGAATGCAGCTTCTAATTGTTCTAATTTCATTTTCACAGGAGATACCCTTTTATTTTCAATCGGCTTTTGGCTTGATAAGATTAGGCTTTTTTAAATTTATTTAAAGCAAATCTAGTTATGTTCCGAAAGGTATACACTTATGTCCCATATGATTCTTTGATCTAGACTATTTTTTACATTTACTAATGCTCTTTAAACACAGACAATCTACCCATTTTTTTCTCTACAGAAAACCGTCCTGCTTTTAGATTGAATCTATCTATCGGAAATTCTGGAAAATTAAAGCCATGCAGATTATACATAAAATAGATGATTTTCTATTCATCATCTTTCCCTATATGAAAGTGGAGGGGGGGGGTGATAACAATAGTCTTCTTGTTAAGAAGTTAGAAGAATATTACTCTTACGGTGAATACAAACCAAGAATTACAATCGAGAACGGTTACGTCATAGTAGACGTAGATAACTCCGCGATACTTTCCCAAGAATCCGATTACAAAAAAGCAATCCAGTATTGCGACAGCGGCAAATTTGCAGAAGCCGAACCAATCCTAAAATCACTCATCAAAGTAAATCCAACGAATTCGGAATATTACCGAGTCCTCGGACAAATTTATTCAGAACAGGGAAACCAAGACGAAGCGATTAATTGCCTCATCGACTCCTTACGATGGAATTCTAAAAACGGTTGGGCGCTTCTTATGATGGGAAATATATTTTCTAGATTCAAGAATGATATTTCTACCGCAATGAAATACTACGACCAATCTCTAAAAGTCAATCCGAATGATTTTATTGTAATTACAAATATTGGCGGAAGTCTACTCGGGCAAGGAAAATTAGTAGAGGCAAAGAAATACTTCGAACACTCCTTAGAGATTAACAAGGATTATCCAAATACTCATTATGCATTGGGAATCATTGCTGAGAAAGAAAACAATTTACAAACTGCCTTTCAAAATTCTATTATTGCAGCAAAACTATGTAAGCCACAAGATCAGCTCTATCAGAATTCTTTAAAGCAAGCATTTGAAGTTTCCGAAAGAATCGTTCAGGAAAACAAAGAAACTGCAATTGTAAAAAACTTTCTCCATAAACTTGAATTCGATTGTGATAAACAAATTGAATTAGTGGAAGATTCTAAAATTGCTACAGCGGCTAAGATTGAATTTGCGGAAAATTACAATCTAGAAAAGCATATTCTAAGGTATAAACCATCTTATCCCACAATCCAGCATCTAATTCTACATGAACTCGTTCATCTAGATTTTGTGATTCAAGCGAGAAAAGAAAAAGTGAATCTACTCTTTCTTTCTAATTCTGAAAACAAAGAAGAATTTCTCTCTTCTATCAAGTCTACAATAGAGTTACTTACAAAAAAAGGAATTCAAAAAGAGGCTATTCACAATTACACTCAAGCACTCTTTGAAGGAATCAACCACCAGATTTATAATACACCGATAGACTTATTCATTGAAGATTTAATTTACAATGAGTATCCAGAACTTAGAAGTTATCAATTTTTATCTATTTATACTTTTATCCAGGAGGGGATACGAGCTGTTACTGATCCAAAGACTTTAGAAGTAGCACCGACTGACCTTATTTCTAAAAGTAAGATTTATAATCTAGTGACTGCACTTCATTATAAAGACCTGTTCGGATTTGATTTAACTGCACAGTTTAAGCCAACACCAAAAGAACTAGAACAGTCAAAGAAATTTTTATCAGAATACTCGGATTTGAAATTAAACAAACAACCCGCAATTGAATATGAATTAGTAAAAAATTGGGCTAAAGTGTTACAACTAGATAAATACTTTAGTCTAGTCAGCGAAGATATTTACCGAGCGGAAAATCAGAATTCTTCGCTCGAAGATGAAACACGAAATGAAGAAGTAGAAATGTTTCAATTTCAACGCTCCCAAGAAATCATTGGAACCAATATGGCTGTAGTGACCTATATGGTAGATGCACTCCAATACTTTGAAAAAATGTCACAGGACAATATCAAAAAAATCGCAGTCGAAATTGCTTTACTCGGTGCCAAAGGATTTAGAACGGATAAGAATGATTATACTCTATCCTCAATTCCAAACACCCAATTCTCCGGCTACAAAATATTAGCCTACTATTATATTAGTTGGAAACTCGCTCTTCCTGAAATGCTACCCCAACTCCAACTCCCCTTTAACGATGAATACAAAGTAGCCTATACGATGTATGCAAAGGGAAACAAATGATGCCGATTAGCCAATACAATTGTGCCTGATGTGCTTGTGATCAATGAGCCTGCAAGAATTGAGTGTGGTGCATCGATAAAAGATACGATAGATTTTAAACTTACAGTCTATACGGGATTGTATAGGTTACAATTTCACCGCCCTTAACCGGCAAATTGACAGTTAAATCCCCCCATCGCTGCCACTCTCCATCAGCCAAGCTATGCAGTTCGACAGATTTGAGACATATGACGATTTACCGGTAGATATTTTGTAATAAAAATGAGATAATATTAATCAGTGTATATGCTTTCTTTATGTTGTCGTTTACTCATCTTCGGTCTAGCTCCGCTTATATCTCCGGTCTAGGTCCGGTTCAAACTGCCCTGGGTAACGCGTGTTAGACCGGCTCTATAAGCGGAGCTGGAGCGGTGGTGAGTTATGGAGTGGTAAAGGTTTGGTAAAGGGAATCTAATCCCCTCATTCTGTCGATATTGTGTGGCTAGTTAGGAGTATTCCCCTTTGCAAAGGGGATTGCTTTGAGGATAGGAATATTTTTTATTATTCGATAAATTATTCTTGAATCAGCGAAATATCTTTTTTTAAAAAACAATTGACCTGCCATTGTAACTATAGTTTTCTGTTTTAGTGCTTTTGCTTTAAATCCGAGATAAAAAATGGATACACAAAATAAACCAACCGATGAAGATAAGATGATTCAGAAGCTAACCATTCATAAGAAAATGATTGGCTGGGTATTGGGTTTGCTTGAAAAAGAAGAAATAGAAAGTGAAAGAACGTATGGAAATGATGCGCAGGGTGATATTTATTATCCATCGGAAGAGGATACAGAAACAATTCAAAAAATAGTTCGAGATCTAAATCAAAAATACAATCAGAAATAATGCCTTATATTGAAATTAAAACCAGAGCGAGAATAGATAAAGGATTGGCAGAATCTTTAATCCAGAAAGGATCTATTACAGCAGTCCTTACAACTGGAATTATTTCTGCTAGCGCAAAACAGTTATTTGATTCTGCTGGAATTGCATGGGCAGAAAATATTCCTGAACATGAATTCACAAAGTTAGAAAGTTTGGAGATGTAACTTGGAAATTTTATTTTATACAAAAGATGGAAACAATTTAGTAATTGATGTATCTGATATATTTTACAAATGGCTTGCTCTTTCGGAATTTTCTAAAATCCAAACATCGCACAGTATTACGTTAAAAGTTGACGAAGAAGAAGTTTCCATTCAGGCAGTAGAGCTAACAGAACAAAACCGCAATTCCTATATTTCCTTTTTTCAAAAATGTATTCTCTCAGAAAGTTATGACTTAGTTTTAAAAATGGAGTCTAGTTCTAAACCGGGGCTACTCAAAGCTAGCTCCTTCGAAGGAAGCTTGGAAAACTTACAGTATCGTATTAAGAAGTTTTATGAACTTCTGAGGTGCTTGGAAGATAGAACGTGGGTATATATGGAGTATGTGTGAGTAAAAGGAAATTAGGAATACATAATGCCGATTAGCCAATACATCGAAAATATAAACAAACTCTACAAGACTGGTCATGCGAGAGAGCATTCTTACCGTAGCGACTTACAGGTATTAATCAATACTATCGTTACTGATGTTTTAGTAACAAATGAACCCGCAAGAATTGAATGTGGTGCACCTGATTATATTATTACGAAGAGAGATATTCCAGTTGGTTATATCGAAGCGAAAGATATTGGAGTAGATTTAGAAAGCAAATCACTCAAAGAACAATTTGATAGATACAAAGCTTCTTTGCAGAATTTGATTTTTACGGATTATCTAACGTTTCATCTTTATATCAATGGAGAATTTAAAACAAAAGTCCAGATCGCAGAAATTAAAAATGGAAAAATAATTCCACTGTCCCAAAACTTTTCTATGTTCACTGATCTCATAAAAGATTTCTGTCTATTCGAAGGACAAACAATTAAATCCTCTTCGACGTTAGCCGCTATGATGGCGAAGAAAGCTAGGATGTTAGAAAATATAATTGAAGCAGCTTTACTTTCAGATATTAAAAAAGAAGAAACGAGTTCTCTGAGAGATCAAATGGATGCGTTTCAAAAAATACTAATCCATGATATTAAACCAAAAGAATTTGCAGACATCTATGCCCAGACAATCGCCTACGGAATGTTTGCCGCAAGGTTTCATGATAAGACTTTGGAAACTTTCTCTCGCCAAGAAGCAGCAGAGCTAATTCCCAAATCAAATCCATTTCTAAGAAGTTTATTCAGTTATATCGCAGGTCCCGATATTGATGACCGGATAAAATGGATTGTAGAATCATTAGCCGAAATATTTCGCTCTGCTGATGTTGCCTCTCTATTAAAAGATTTTGGAAAATCCACGCAGACGCAAGACCCAATCATTCATTTCTATGAAACCTTTCTGACTGAGTATGACCCTGCTCTTCGTAAAGCTCGTGGTGTTTGGTATACTCCAAGTCCTGCTGTGAACTTCATTGTGCGTGCGATAGACGATATACTAAAGACTGAATTTGGAATCAGAGAAGGAATTGCAGATAGTTCGATGATTGATATAGAAGTAAAACAACCCGGCGAAAAGAAACCCACAAAGAAAAAAGTCCATCGTGTTCAATTTCTAGACCCTGCAACAGGAACAGGAACATTCATCGCCGAACTCATTCGTCAAGTCTACCAAAAGTTCCAAGGTCAAGAAGGCATCTGGAGTAATTATGTGGAGAATCATCTTATACCGCGACTGCATGGATTCGAACTACTCATGGCATCTTACGCAATGGCACATTTAAAAATCGACATGCTCTTACAAGAGACTGATTTTAAACCCACCAAGAACCAACGCCTGAAAATCTATCTCACCAACTCCCTCGAAGAATACCAAGAAGACGATAGAACCTTATTCGCATTAGCCCGTTGGCTCAGTGAAGAAGCCCAACAAGCAAACGACGTTAAGCGCGATACCCCTGTGATGGTAGTAATGGGTAATCCGCCTTATGCGGTCAGCAGTAGCAATAAAAGCGATTGGATTCAAAACCTAGTGGCTGATTACAAAAAAGATTTGAATGAAAAAAACATTCAACCACTTTCTGATGACTATATCAAGTTCATTCGTTTCGGTCAGCATTTCATTGACAAAACAGGCGAAGGCATATTGGCATATATCTCAAATAACAGTTTCATCGACGGACTCATCCACCGTCAGATGCGAAAACATTTACTAGAAAGCTTCGATAAAATCTACATCCTAGACCTACATGGCAATGCAAAGAAAAAAGAAGTCTCTCCAGATGGCACACCCGACCAAAATGTATTTGATATAATGCAAGGTGTATCCATTAACCTCTTCATCAAAACAAACAAAAAAAAGAAAAAGGAACTCGCCAAAGTATTTCACTACGACCTATTCGGAAAACGAGAATTGAAATATGATTTCTTAAATGAGAATAGTGTTAAAAAGATTGAGTGGAATAATCTGGATTATGCGGAACCTAATTATTATTTTGTGAAGAAAGATTTTGAAGGTGGGAATGAATACGATACAGGCTTTTCCTTAGGAGAATTATTCTTATCATCTAGCACTGGTGTTGAGACAGGTAATGATGAAAAATTTATTCAGTTCAGCCTAGAAGACTTTGGTAAGGAAAATATTGAAAATTCGAATATTAATAAAATAAATAAGATTACATACAGACCTTTTGACATAAGATATTGTTATTACGATAATGATTTATTGCGAAGAGCTGCTTTCAAAAATCTAAAAAACTTCTTACATGAAAACATTGGATTAGCTTTCCCAAGACAGTCAACAAATTTAGAATGGTCTCATATTCAAGTAATTAAAGATTTATTTGATAATAGAGCACATTATAGTAATAAAGGGCGCTCTTTAATTTGCCCTCTCTATCTCTATCCAGATACCGCCAATCCAATGTTAGGCGCGACATCATACAGTAGAGACGCGATTCATCGCGTCTCCACAGAAGAGCCTAATCGCAAACCAAATCTAAATATGGATATCGTAAACGAGATTGCGGGCAAATTGGGATTAACCTTTACAGGGGAAAAAGATGCGACATCATATAGTAAAGACGCGATTAATCGCGTCTCTACGAAGAAATCGTCAATCGAAAATCCGAAATCATTTTCCCCCATCGATCTATTGGATTACATCTACGCGGTATTGCATTCACCATCGTATAGAGAAACATACAAAGAATTTTTAAAGATAGATTTTCCGCGAATACCGTATCCATCCATAACGAACATTTTGGCAATTGGTAAAATTGGGCGGAGAACTCAGACAAATTCATTTATTAGAATCCGATGTGGTTAATACGTATATAACGACGTATCCTGTGGATGGTGATAATGTGGTTGGGAAAATATCATACGTAACGGATATGGCATCGAATAGTAAAGACGCGATGAATCGCGTCTCTACGGAAAAATCGTCAATCGAAAATCCACAATCGTCATTCGGCAATGTCTTTATCAACGACAAACAGTATTTTGCCAATGTTCCCGAAGTAGCATGGAATTTTTATATTGGTGGATACCAGCCAGCACAGAAATGGTTGAAAGACAGAAAAGACCGCGCGCTTGGGTATGAAGATATTTTACATTATCAAAAGATCATTGTAGCATTGACCGAGACGGATAGGATAATGAAAGAGATAGATGAGGTGGAGACATGATACGAGTGTATTTGGATAATTGTTGTTTTAACAGACCATTTGATGATAAAAGTCAAATTCGAGTAAAGCTAGAAGCTGAGGCGAAACTTTATATTCAGGAAGAAATTAGGCTTGGTAAATTGGAGTTAATCTGGTCATATATTTTAGAATACGAAAATGCTTCGAATCCATTTAAAGAAAAAGTGAAGCAAATTTTAGAATGGAAAATTATTGCAATTAAGACAATCGTAGAAAATAGAAAAGTAAAAGAAAATTCTAGTCTATTTATGAAAATAGGAATTAAGAAAAAAGATTCTCTTCATATTGCATGTGCGCTTGAAGGAAAGTGCGATTATTTTATTACGACGGATGATAAAGTATTGCAAAAAGCTAAAAGCATTAAGAATATTGAAATTGTTGATCCAATTCAATTTATTAAGATAATCGGAGAATAGCAATGATTACAGATACAGAATTAAAACTAAAAGCATACGATGTTCTGCGAGAAAAATTAAACCTTGTTGATGTAGAAAGATTTATTTCTATTATTCAGAAAGAAAAATTTGATTATACAAAATGGAGAGAAAATCTTTTTGAAGATATGACTTTGGATGAACTGAGCAACAAGGCAATGAAATACTATAATAAACAAAATCCGCCTGCTAAAAAAACGACTAAGACTAGGAGTATCGGAAAAATAAAATGAGAACAGATAAAGTTTCGATCTTATAGGTTTAAGGTCTTATTCAAGCATTAAGTAGGTGTAACAATCTCCCAAAAAAAACTTCACACAATTACGCAGTTCGACAAATAAAAAGATTTGCTTTGAACACGATTAAAACGATTAGTAAAAATGGAACGCAGCAAAACCCGAAATAATATGCATTGTAGGATTTCTGCGTAGTCAAAGAATTGTATTATGGAAAATTTATCGATCTCGTCCTATTTATCTCTATCGTTTAGTTTTGGGTTATTATCCCTTCTTACACCTTGTGTGTTTCCATTGATTCCTATCACTGTTTCTTATTTTACGAAACGCCAGGAGGCTGAACATGCGAAGCCAGTTTTTGATGCGCTTTTATATTCTCTAGGAATTATTCTTTCGTTTAGTATAGCTGGTTTTTTAATTGCACTTCTTTTTGGTGCAAGCGGATTAAATAGATTAGCCTCAAATCCATATATGAACTTGATTATTGCAGTTGTATTTATATTGTTTGCTTTTAATCTATTTGGAATGTTTGAAATTTTAGTTTCGAGTAGCTTACTCACAAAGCTTTCTAATTTTCAATCCAAGAACAATCTACTGAGTATATGGGTAATGTCTTTTACATTTACACTTACGACTTTTACTTGCACGATGCCATTTATTGGAACGGTGCTTGTGTCTGCTTCGAAGGGGGAATGGTTTTATCCCATACTTGGAATGCTTGGTTATAGCTTTGCTTTCTCGATTCCATTCTTTTTACTTGCTTTGTTTCCTTCTGTCATCAAGAAGCTTCCTCGCTCAGGAAATTGGATGGTATCTTTTAAAATCATCTTAGGCTTTTTAGAATTAGCCGCTGCTCTTAAATTTATAAGCAATGCTGATCTCGTTTTTGGATGGAAGATACTTTCAAGAGAATTCTTTTTAGTTATCTGGGCTTCTCTTTTTATTGGAGCGGCGCTTTATTTATTTGGGTTCTTTTATTTTTCTCATGAGAAGAAAGAGGAGGGGAAATCAGCTCTAAGAATATTTGCTGCTATTTTCTTTCTTTCTGTTTCTCTTAATTTTTTAACAGCTACCAATGGTCGTTCCCTTGGTGAGTTAGATGCCTATTTACCGCCACCGAGTAATCAAATGAGTCATACCAAATTAGTAGAAGAGTTAGTGTGGATGGATAATTTAGAGCTTGCCAAAGCAGAGTCAAATAAATCAGGCAAAAAGATATTTGTAGATTTTACAGGCTATACCTGCACGAACTGTAGATGGATGGAGCAGAATATTTTCCCTGAACCGGAGGTGAAAGAATTACTATCGAGGTATATACTCGTTCGCCTCTATACGGATGGGGAAGAAAAAGTTCACGAAGAAAACCAGAAATACGAAGAAGATAAATTTGGAACGATCGCTCTTCCACTTTACGTAGGAATGGATGCAAATGAAAAAGTCTTAAATCAATTTCTAGGAATGACGCGAGATAAAGAGGAATACAAAAGGTTTTTAAAAGGAATGTTAGAGTAGAGACGTTGCTCGCAACGTCTCTACGTATTTGTTAGAATACAGTGATAATTATTCCAGAAGGAACATCACACTTGCTAAAAAATGCTGACTTTGCTTGGTTCGGAGTTGCTACTTTATTTTGCGTAAAATTGCAATTAGTCGCAGCAATTTGAGAATCCACACATTTAATCAGCGCTTGATACATTTCGACAGAAGTCTGTGCAACGACTGGAGGAGTAGCTGCTGCATCTGCTGCAATGTCTGCCTTGAGATTCCCATCACTACACATTACTGCCGGATTGAATCCTGAGTTAGAACCGATGCACTGATTCATTCTAATTACAGCATTTGCACAATACTTTCTCGCCTCTGAATTTTCTGTAGTCCTATTGAGTAGCGATAACAAAAGTAGGTTATTCTTGTCAGATTGATCTCCTGTTTTACTAGTCTCAGTGCAACCAACGGCTGCAAGGACAATCAATCCAACGCTTATAAACTTAAGAGTTTTATTTAATTTCATTTTTATTCTCCTTTCCTTAGAACTTAGCAACAACGCCAATGATGATGCCGTTCTGACCTTTGACAGCTCTTCCCGCTTGGTCGATGAACTGTGATCCGAGTGCCCAATCTCTTCTTAAGTCAACTTTGATGAGGAGATTTTCTGTAAAGTTATATGTAGGTGTCAAAGTAAATGTTCTAACTTGACCAAGGCTAGATGCTGGTCTTCCTAAGCCTGCAAATTTGGTGTTTGTTAATTCACCGGATGCTGCTTGTAGATCATATCTATCTCGTGGATTAACAAAAGCCATTGGTTGATTTACAGTTAATGATCCACCATAGCGGCTATCGTCAATATTTTCATAACGAGCGGCTACTGCGTATTTTTCGTTGATATTGTATTTTAACCAAATACCGTAGGTATTGTAGATTTTCTTAATGTCTTGTCCTTCTGGACGAAATTTCAAATCAGCACCACCTGTTTCTACGACACCGTTTCTGTTTGAGTCGATGTAGAAGCCGTCGTTAGTATAACCAGCAGCATTTGTAACTGCGTAACCAGATCTTTCGCCAAATGTCCAATCTAATAAAACAGTCAACTTATCAGTTGGGTTGAAAATGAAAGACATGTGGTTAATGAACCAATAATCTCTATTGTTCTTGCTTCTAGGATTCCACTGAGTATTAAGAGGTCCACCTGGTAATAATCCATTCATACCGTCTTGCGAAAGATAGAATTGGGCATCTGCCATTCTTCCTTGAGCAACATCATTTCCGTAAAGTGTGTTCCATACAATTTTGAATTTATCTTTAATTGCATCAAATTTTACTTGAGTTCCAATTGATTTCATTGCATTTGGACCATCAGAGTAAACATGGTTACCGCTAATTGATTGATTTGGGCTAGTTAATAGTCCTGACTGAGGAGCGGCTCCGACTGTCGCAGCGTTTGCACCTGTTGGTGTAGTTCCACTGTATCCAAATTGTTGACCATTAGCTGTAAATCCAGTTCCTTGAGCACTATTGTATAAATAGAGACCAGCAGCTAATTTATCAGATAAAGTAAGAGTTGCTCTAGCACCTGTGTGGATAAAAGGGATTGTGTTAAAGAATATATACCCTATGGTGTAGTTCATATTGTCCTTAGAGTCCAATACCTCATTACCAATATGAGTTGCCATTTTACCAGCATCAATTACAAGTCCTTTTGCAACAGGAAAGTAAAGAGAAACATAGGCTTGCTGAACCATTTGCATATTGTAGATTGCATTAGAGGATTGATATGGTCTTTCTTGATACATATTATTTTGACCATTTTGCATATCTAATCTAAATCCCCATGGGGTTTCTTTTTCTGGAAGTTTTTCCACCGAAAGTTTCACCGCATTCACTGCAAACTGCTTGTTGTAAGTGTGAAATGTTCCAGTCGTATCTTGAGTTGAGCCTTGTCTGTTATTTGCAGTGTAGTTATAATACACATCTACATACCCAGAAAAATTTACCTTGTCATACCATTTAGCTTCCGCGGGCTTAGGATCAGAACCTTTTGGGGTAATGGTCTGAGCTGAAATTCCCACAGTTGAAAAGATGAGTAGGCATAAAAGAATATTTTTTGTCTTCATCGTTTTATATCTCCTGCCTATCTTAGTGCAAGATGTGTGCCATAGTTTATTTTTTAAACAAAAGGCAATTATTCTTGATCAGGAAATAACTTTCTTACAAGTATCTCGCTATAAAAAGCATCTAGCTATAGAAAACTTAAGCATGTAGTAAATACTTATTTTGGAAAAAATTGTATTAATTATAAAAAATGCGTATAAATTGAGCAAATTAACCTTTCTACCTTACTTTGGGTGTCAAATAGTCCGCCATTTTTGAAGAGAGCCAATGTAAATGCCTTGGTGAGAATTGGAAACGAAATGGTTGTGTATACTCAATTTCCTAGGAACTTCTTTTTTGATTGCTTTGCCTTGCTTTTTAAAAGGCAAAAAAGGAATAGAAAAGCAACATGAAAGCAAGATGATTATATTCCTGCCTATTCCTTTGCATACGTTGACTGCATTCGAAAGCCATGCTACTATGCAATATTTGTAAGGAATCTGCACTTATCTAACTTTTTTACTTGATTGAAAAAAGGGATAGAAATTAATCAATAGGAAAAATTAAAGATATTGAAAAAAAAAGACTGTCATAGGTTTTATAAAATACGCAAACAAGAATGGTTTAGTATTTCATGCAGAGCCTAAAAAGTGTTTTCAATAAAGACGAAGCAAACGACATAACAAATATAAATTGTATCCTTTTAGCATTTTGTCGTGCGGAATGTCAAAATGCAAAAACCAATTTAGTTTGAATACCAGTTTAAAATTATGTAAGGAGATTATATGAGGGTGAAAATGATAAAAATATGTACTTTATTGCTTATTTCGGCAATAGTATCATCAGGATGTTCTATTTTTCAAAAGGAAGACGATGACAGTAAGTTCAACATGGTTGCCATTGCTGCATTAGCTGTAAATGCAACTAAACCGTTGACAGGCTCGTCAAGAGATATATATACTGGATTTGCAGATATTCCAGCTAGTATTTATCAAACAAGCACAAGTTCAACTTCGGCTTCTATTCAAGCAGAAACCAGAACTCTAGCAACAACGGATTACAAGTTCGTAGGATCTAGCCATTCTGTATCTAGCGTGTATGATTTAGTTAGAACCACTGCAAAAACAACGAGAGATATAACGAAATCTATCGGAGACTTAGTCTCTACATTGGAAGCAATTCCTGTTTCTACGACTTCTACTACTGCATTGACTGGAACTCGCACATGGAATGGTGTTCAAGCGAAATACCAATACCAGGCTAGCACAGTTTTGACAGGTGGAAAAAAGTTAGAAGTGTGGTACAATGGTGATGCCCCTCAATCAACAAATAAGGCAATCGAGTTAAACTATTTAGGAAGCTCGTCGTCTGGAAGTATTACAGGATTTGTTTTCCTACGTTTCCTTACTTCTGCTACAGCAACTACAATGTCAAAGGCATATATTAAGTTTGATTATAATTCTACTACCAAAACAAGAACTATGGTAGTTATCCTTCAAGGCATTGGAACACTCTTTACTGACAATGCACATTTCTTTGTGCAAGAAGTAGACGGAGTTACCACTATGGACGGAACTTATACTGTTAAAGATTACAATGCAAATGCTGTTGCTGGAACCGCAACCGGTGTAACTGCAAGTGCTAGAGCGTATGCTTTTTCTGCCATAGGAAATTCCAGTAAAGGGATAGTAAGAGCTGCTTTCCCACTTACAACTGACACAACAGTGGATCTTTATTCAAATACATCGATTGCGAGCACAGGTGCGGTTGGCGTTCCTGGATTAGCCAATATTGGACAAGTGTGGACAAATTTTGTTTTAGCCAATACTACTACTGTCTCTACCGTAAATGCAATTGGTGGTGTATGTGGATCTACTTTTATCACTTCCACATCAGCTACTGGTGGAAATCCAACGTCATTTACTGGCGTAACAACGGTTGGGATTTTAAAAACTTGTTTGGATTCAATCATTGCTTCGGGACAAACAACTTCAGCATCCATTGCTAGTGGTGTAAAGAATTTATACTATCTTACAAATATCAGAAATCCAGCTTATTATAATTTATCTGGATCGACAGCAACTCTATATGGTGTAGAAAGCTTAGAGGCGTCTGATACCAATAAAACTGAGTTTGACACACTAGAAAATAATACTGCATTTTTAAAGTATGTTAGAACAACATCTAACACTACCTACCCGGCTAGTTTTGACGCAGTAAACGTTGCTGCTCTCAATCTATTTACCGGAGCAGGCGTTCCTTCTGGAACTAGTGCGACTAACCTAACAAATCTAAATGCTAGATGGGGAGATGGAAATAGCACAGGAACAGCTTCTACTGCAACAGCAGGCTCAAATTTCATCAACGGAAGCTCTGATAACACTGCTCCAACAACTATTCCATAATTTTTGATTTTCGGTTTCTCTTCTTTTATAATGGAAGAGAGAAGAATGCAAAGCCTCTTCCCGTAAAGGAAGAGGTTTTTTTTTGCTTTCACAATTTTTCAGCGTTTTAAATCACTTTATTTCTTGTCTAAAAAATTATCCTTGAAAAACTGGTTTTATCAATGCTGCCTTAGCTCAATTGGTAGAGTAGCTGATTTGTAATCAGCCGGTTGGGGGTTCGATTCCCTTAGGCAGCTTGATAGTTTGTTTTTTTCGGCTGGTTTTTATCCCTAAGAATAATCACTACCAACCTTATTTATTTCAACCATGGGCAGATACTCAAGTGGTCAACGAGATCAGACTGTAAATCTGCTGGCTCCGCCTTCGGAGGTTCGAATCCTCCTCTGCCCACCATCTTATTATTTCAATTTACGAATATACAATACTTTTTCTACACGGGCAATGACTTCGCCTGATTCCGATTTTACTTCACAGTGAAATATTTTATTCATTTTGCCTTTAGAGTTTACTTCTTGTTTAATGCTATTTAGTTCTTCTTCGTTTACTTCGAAAGTAGCCAATACTGTTCCAGTGCCAGGTTTCACAAAATCAATCTTAGCCGCTTTGTCCCAAACAATGTATTTCTCTCCTAGGTTTTCCATCAATATAAACATATAAAATGGATCTGCCATAGCATAAAGAGATCCCCCGAAATGGGAATACACAAAGTTGCGGTTATACAGTCTTAGCTTCATACGAACATCAAATCGTCTAAAGTCATTTGATATTTTTGTTACTTTGATTCCAGCTCCCAAGTAAGGAATGTAGCAGTTTACTAACAACCTAAAATAGGTTGTTTTAAAAATTGGAGGAAGCCAGCGTTTCTTTTGTTGTAGTGATATTTTTTTCATAGGGAAATCCCCCTTAATCCCCCTTTGCGAAAGGGGGTGTTGTGGTTTACAGAATTCTTTTTTAGTAATTGGACTAATAGTAAGTATCTGCTATTTAAACTAAAAGTCCCTCTACACGAAAACCCCCTTTTGCAAAGGGGGCAAGGGGGATTTTAGTCCTTGTATCTCTCAACCATTAAGGCACCTGCGATTCCACCGTGAGCACATGCGGTTAACAATACTTTGTTTACGGATGGATCATTCTTCATATCCATTACAGCATTTGCTATTAGACGAATGCCTGTTGCTCCGAATGGATGTCCAATGGAAATAGAGCCACCATAGGTATTGATTTTCTTTTCATCAAAGCTTTTTTCCCAATCCCATCCTGTTTGGTTTTTGATTTCCTCTAAAGCACCAACGGCTGTAGCTGCAAATGCTTCATGAATTTCAACTGTATCTACATCCTGTATTTTCATGTTCATATCTTGGAGTAAACCGAGAGTAGCCGCAGCTTGTCCAAGTCCCATTTCATTTGGATGAACCCCTTTCATTTTCCAGCCTGTTAATACTGCGCTGATTTCAAGACCGAGTTCTTTTGCTTTTTCTACAGTAGTTACAATTACACCGGCTGCTCCATCAGAGCGGGGGCTAGCATTGAATATGCTCACAGTAGGAGCATGTGATTTTTTTAAATCCTTTGCATACTTAGCCTGGAATTCTGTGAATTTCATTTGTGGGTTATCGAACATGAGCATAGCTCTTCCCATACGATCGGGATTTTCGACTAGACCTTTTCTAAGTAGAACCGCTTCGTCCGCCTTCATTATATTACCCTCATCATCAGCGATAGGAATTAGGTAAGGATCATAAAGTCCTGCTTCGGTTGCTTCTAGTGCTCGCTTAAAACTTTGAAAGGCTACTTTATCGTTAACCGCACGAGAGAGTGCGTAGTTTTGCGAAACGATCTCGGCAGTGACTTGCATACCGTAACTAGTTTCTCCATCTCCTAAACCATCTTCGAGAGTATCACGAACTTCTACTCCTTCTGGCAGTATAGATTCCGCTAATGCTTTTTTTAATTTGTCAAGGCTAGCGGTTTTCTTGTTTATCCGTGCATTCTTTACTACGAATGGCATTGAGGTTTGAGACTCTTCTCCAATAGCAAGAAAGAGTTCTCCTTCTCCAAGTAGAATGCGACGGGCAGATTCTACAACAGATTCCATACCGGATACGCAGTTGTTAGCCACTGTTAAGCAAGGAATTTCATTTGGAAGTCCTATCAGGTTTGCAATTACGCGTGCTGAATTAGGTGCATTGGCAAAACCTTCTCCAACGACAACGCCGTCAATTTTGTTTAATGGCAGCTTGGTTTTAGAAATAATATCTTCTGCCACAATTTTTCCTAAATGATGCGCTGAGTATTTAGAAAGGGACTTTCCGATTTGCGCAAACGGAATTCTTCTGGGACTACAAAGTGCTATTTGTTTAGGTGATTTCATATAAATCCTCGATTAGACTAATTGGTCTAAGACTATCGTAAAATATTAGACTAATTTGTCTAATATTTTTTTTAAAGACAAATTTCGCCCTATTTTTAAACTAGGAATTTCCAATTAGGAAATTCCTTATGGCAAAGAAAACTATTTCCAAAGATGAGAATCCAAAAGAGCGCATTTTAGATACTGCTTCTAAATTATTTTATTTGCAGGGTTATAGTAATACTGGCATCAATCAAATTCTAGAAGAATCCAAAACTTTCAAACTAAGCTTTTATAATTACTTTACTTCCAAAGAAAATCTGGGAATCGAATATATCAAAATTCGAGAAACTGAATTTTTAGCATTCATGGATAGACTTATGAAAAGTCATCCCACCTATGAATCCTTTGTTCGAACCTGGATTCGTTTCTTACGCGCCGAAATTAAAAATCAAAAATATCATGGCTGCCCTTTTATCAATATTACCCTACAAACTTTTGGCAAAGAAGAAGTCTTTAAACCTCATATCAAATCTATGATTGGTAAATGGAAAAAGTCGATTACTAATTTTTTAATTCGCTCTCAAACTGCTACGAAGCCGAAAGCCGAAAAAATGGCTGTCCTTATCATTCAAATCTTCGAAGGCTCTGTCCAACTCTATATGGCTACGGATAATATCGATTATATCCATGACTTAGAAGAAAATCTCGTATCTCTGGGTGAGAAATAAAATGGTCAATACAGTCACCTCGAACAGCTTTATCGTTCCCCCCCTTCGCTCCAAGTATTCCCGACCAATGCCTGCGCAAGGTCTATCTAGCTTAAAACTATTGTTCGATTGCCAGATAGATTTCTCACGCCGCCCCATTTGCTTAGTCGCAAATCCATCCGTCAAGCAGTGTTCGAAATGACCGGAGTAGGTATGCGCTATTTTAAATTCTTATTTCTATTCTTACTACTTTCTTTTTCCAATTGCGCTTCCTTTCAAAACTATTTATCCAATAGAGCATTAGATTTTAAAGATATACTAACGTTAGGCGGTGAAGTAAATATATATGGCGGCAGCTTTTGGTTATGGTGTTTTGGGGGTGGGGCACAAATTGGTCAATTTGGAGATGGCTATGGAATGCGAAATGGTTACGTTGGTTACTATCGCACGGGAGGGCGTGAAAAATTAGGCGATTTAAAAATGGGCAATTCATTCTTTTTAATGAATAGCCAGGAGCACCTCCCAGAAGCTTATCATACTAAGCGATCAATGAATAAAGTTTATACACATGCTAATTTTTTATTTCTTCTCCCTGCCAATTTACAAGGTCGTCGAGGTAATCCGCCAACTTATAGATTACCTATGTTATGTAAGGCACCACTTACTATTGAAGCCTCTTACGGATTTGGGATTGGGGGAAGAATTGGGTTTAATATTGCTGAATTTTTTGACTTCCTTTTAGGATTTACAACTTTTGATATAATGGAAGATGATGAACCGTTGAAGCTAGAAGTAGAGACAGAGGGGGAAGAAGAATGAATGAATTTTGGCAAGTCAATGCAAAGAGTTTGAACAAAGAAAAGCTTTACAGAATTGATTGTAAGAGAAGTATTAATCTCAGGTTCTATTTTTGTCAAGGTGATGCAGTATGTATGAGATAAATGATCTATTGGAAGCAAAATTATACGATTCAAAAGAAGAACTCTTGAACGATGCAATTCGACACTTATTTATTTACAAACCAGATTTAAAATTACGACTTGCCATCTACAAATATAAATCTGGGAAAATTAGTCTAGCTAAAGCTGCTATACTTGCTGGATTTACTTGGATGGAAATGAAAGAGGTATTACTCGAAAAAGGAATCCAACCATTACTTGGTCCGGAATCAATTGAGGATATAAAGCTAGAAGTAGAAAATCTAAATACTTTTTTTGAATCCAAGCCTTGAAAGTTATTTCCAATACAACTGTAATTTCTAATTTCTCTGAAATCAATCGCATCGATTTATTAGAAAAACTCTTTGAAGATGTTTATATTACCTCTTCGGTTTACGAAGAAATAATAGCAGGTATTGAAACTGGTTATGACTTTTATAAAACTTTATTGGTTCACATTCCAACTCAATCAAAGAAGGGCTTTATTCATTTAATTGAGCTCAGCGATGATGAACTCTTGAAATTAGTCGAATTGCCGACCTCTTTGCATAAAGGAGAATGTAGTTCCATAATCATAGCGCAAAATAGGCAGTATCTATTCCTAACTGATGATCGGTTGGCAAGAAACTATTGCAAAAAAAATAACATAAATTTTTCAGGGACTATCGGCTGTTTAATATTATCCATTCAAAAGAAAATTATCGACTTAACGACTGCAAATGAAATTCTAAATAAGATGATTCAGAATGGATTTTATTCTCCTGTTCGAAAACTCGATGATTTTATCTGAGAGCCTAATCAATAAAATGAAGGAGACTGAAGATGAATGAATTTTGGCAAGTCAATGCAAAGAAGTCAGTGGCTGTGGTTTGTATTTTACTTTTTAATTTTGTGTTCTTTCATTTTTTTAAGTATAACAACCATTTACCGGATCCAAGTTTTAAAAGAACTAAGAATGCAATCTGGCTAGGACATAAATGGGTGGGAGAACGGTTAGAAGATTCAGACTATTCTTTATTATGCGCTAAACTAAGGACTGGAAGGATGACGGATGTATTTGCCCATGTAGGTCCCTTAGATGAACAGGGAAATATTGAATACAAGAAATACCATTATGCAAAAGAATTTCTAGTGCAAGTAAAAGCCTGTGATCCTGAAATTCATATCCAAGCCTGGATTGGACAAGTAGAATTAAAAGGAGGCGGGGTATTAGATATTAGCCAGACAGCAATACGAACCTCTATCATCGAGACTGCTGATATTTTATTACAACTTGGATTTGATGGAATTCATTATAATATAGAGCCTATTTTTTCAGGAGATGAGGCTATTCTTGATTTGCTGCAAAAGACTCATTTAATCACAAAAGCAAATGGAAAAATTCTATCTATCGCAAGTGATGAGATTGAACCATTTCCCTTTGCGGATAAACTAATTAGGATATTTGCTAGACGGGCAGGATTTTGGACTAAGGACTATTATCTGCAAGTCGCAAATCATGTAGATCAGATTGCAGTGATGATGTATGATACAGCTATTCCTTTTGCCTGGTTCTATGGTTATGTAGTGAAGTGGCAAGTAGAAAAAATAACAACACTCCTCGACGGCAAAGTATTGTTATTCTTTGGTGTTCCCACTTACGAAGAAGAGCGTTGGAGCTTTCATGCAAATGCAGAGAATATGTTTTCAGGAATAAGAGGAATTTCTATGGGGATTGAAGAAATTCCTCTCAATATTTTGCAAGATAAATTTGGTATAGCCATTTATTCAGAATGGACTACTGATGATGCAGAATGGAAAACTTTTAAGACAGACTGGTTACTTAGCTATTAGCCGAATTGAACAATCTTTTAACTATTTATTATCCTCAGCGGTTAATACACGAAAGCCGCTATCCATGAAAGTTGGAATCGATTTGTCTACCTTGTTCATCTCTTCCTCGGTCAGATTGAGCATAGAGAAATGTAATTTTAAAACTACATCGTCTAGTCTTTGTCTGACACTCCAATAATTATCACTCTTCACCTTTA
This sequence comes from Leptospiraceae bacterium, assembly GCA_016708435.1. Lineage (NCBI taxonomy): Bacteria > Pseudomonadati > Spirochaetota > Leptospiria > Leptospirales > Leptospiraceae > Leptospiraceae bacterium. The sequence goes on from JADJFV010000033.1 coordinate 272,967, forward strand.
CTCCCTTTGCATCTACTTCAATAAAATAAGCTAAGATTTTACTCACTGAATTCGCGATTAACCGCGTGCCTTGTAGTTTAATTCCAATTCTTGATTCTATTCGGTTCTTTAATTCATTCAGGAACTTCTCTTGGTCTATCTTATTACTACTTCATTCCGTTGTGATTGATGCAATTAAATTCTTACTGTGAGAGTTTAATTGAATAATGGAATTATCCGTATACTTCACAATCCAATCCTCCGAATAGGGGAGAACAAAGATAAACCGCTCTCTATTTCCCGAAACAGAAATAATACCTTTGTCCTTATCGGATTGAATTGAAATATCAGAATCTTTTACATTTTCTCCTGTGAAAGATTCAACTTGTTTTACAAGTTTGTATTCATTGTTTCTGCTATCAAAGGAACAATGAATATAAAAGGAAAATAATATGTAGAGAAAGAAGATTCTAGTGGTCATTGCCGCTATTTTACTTAATACCAATTTCATTTAAGAACCCAATGATTTCAGTGTGAAGCAAAGGAGTATTCTCCGGTGCGCGAATATCTCCCGCCATCACATGATCTTTTACCTGGCTAAGATTACGTAACTTTTTTTGCTTAGAGCCGAGCAATGCAAACTTCTTAACAATTTCATCTGGATCGATTACCTTATCTTGCTCGGTATATAAATAAAGAGAAGGGACAGTTATTTTTTCTAACGGTATATCCTGGACATACTCAATTAGAGTCATTAAAGGAGTTAATGCTTCCCAACGATAACGATGTGTCCAATACTTTGCTACCTTCTCATTATGTGGCTCCCAATATCTTTCTTTTCCATATACTAATTTTGCAAAACCAACTCCAGCAGGATAAAGAAACATCTTTGTCATTTTGCTATTTGTATAAAAGTTTGGTGAAATAAAAATAAGTGCAGTAATGTCTTTTTGGTATTGTTCTTTACTTGCTAACCAAACGGCTAAGGTGCAACCAGTAGAAGAGCCAATGATGATTACTTTTTTTCCGATCTTCTTTCCTATTTCTAATGCTTCTACTGTATCGCTTAACCAGTCGTTTGCGCTAGCTTGCGAAAATGCATCTAGTGTTTGTGCGTGACCAGTTAGTCTTGTATAAAATATATTTGCTTTTAAGTCCTTTGCTACTAAGTCGGGAAGAGGAAGCATCTCAGGTCTAGATGCACTGTATCCGTGGAGGTAGACAACAGAGTATTCTGTTTGCTCTTGTTTGCCATTAGCCCAAAAGATTTTTTTCTCTGCTCCATCGACTACGTTTCCTAATTTGGATTCTGAGTTTGCAAGATAAGAATCCAATTCATTGACGGATGCGGTAATGGAAACTGGATTTACTTTTTCTTCCAGTCTATAGCGGGTAATGGGTAACGAGATAACGAAAACGCCTACTAGAGAAGCGATTGTTAGAAGTATCTTTTTTTTCATGTAAAGTCCTTGTAGAGTAAACTTGGTTGTATGCCACTATTCGCTTGGTATTTTCCTGATTTGTATTCGGTGATTTCTCCTTCTACTGTATGATAGAAGATTTGACAGATTTGCACATTGGGATAAATGACTAGCGGATGAATCACAGAAATTTCTAGAGTCCAAAATCCTTTGAAGCCAACATCCCCAAATCCAGCCGTAACATGCACATACATTCCAAGACGACCAATGGAAGATCTACCTTCTAACATTGGAACAAGATTAAATGTTTCTGTATACTCCAATGTTCTACCTAGGTAAAGAATTCCCGGTTTAAGCAAGTATCCTTCTTCTGGAATGATAATTTTTTCTGAGGGATTTGGTTTTTTCATGTCTAGCGGCATATTGGTATATACCAGTAGCTCATTGTGAAGACGGAGGTTGTAAGAATTGGGGTTTAGAAGATTTTCATCGTATGGTTTAATGTTTATATCTGTTCCAAGTTTTTTAGCGATTTCTTTTCCTGTGAGTATCAATTTATTCTCCAATAAAATTAGGTTTTCTTTTTTCTTTGAAAGCGGCGAGCGCCTCATTTCTATCTTTTGTTTTTAGGGTTTGTAAATAACAGGCTCTTTCTATATCCAGTGCTAGATTTAAGTCTTGACCATTTCCATTTTTGATTGCCTTCTTTGCCATTCGCACAGCTACAGGAGCAGACGAAGCAATTTCTTCTGCAAGGGAAGATTTCAAAGAACTAATTTCCGCTCTATTCGATATAGAATTTACAATTCCATATTGAAGAGCTTTTTCTGCATCTATTCTACGAGCCGTAAATACCAATTCCATTGAGCGGCTAACTCCAATTAAACGAGAAAGCCGTTGTGTTCCGCCTGCACCCGGAATAATACCAAGCTTTGTTTCTGTAAGACCAATCTTTGCTTCCTTCGCCATTATCCGTAAATCACAAGAGAGAGCAATTTCTAGTCCTCCCCCGTAAGCGTCTCCGTTTAGAATCGTGATAGTAGGAAAGGGCAAGTTTTCCAAGAAAGTGCAAGTATATCTGAATTGATCTAGAAAATGAATGACGTCTCTTTCTGTCATGCTTGCTCTCTCTTTTAAATCAGCCCCTGCACAAAAAACTTTCTCTCCTGCTCCTTCTAAAAATAGGGCTCGTATAGAAGCGTTAGTCGAAATCTCTTGGAGATGTTTTAAGAAAGAAGAAAGCAATTCTCGACTTACCGCATTACTCGATTCAGGTCGATTGAGGGTAATAGTCGCTATATGGTTTTCGATTGTTAATAGTGTTGTCATTGAAATTAATTTAAGTAAGTAAAACTCGATAAATTTTGGCAAGAGAAAAAGATTTTTAATTACTCACCTTACATTATCATTTCTTCACAAAAGAAATGATTGAGTTTAGGTGAGTGACCAGCGTGCCCAGCGCTGAGAATGGGGGTTACACCTAACGGTGGGTTCGCTGCCGCGGGCTATTGATTATTAGGTTTATCTAATAATCTTCGTTTCATTAAAACATCCATTATTCTATTCGTTCGCGTAAGGTAAGTTAATCCTTCTCTAATAGAAGCAGGGTTTCGAAATAGGGGGTGCGTGGAAAAAAGTCGGCGAGGGTTGCTTTCTTTAATGTATAGCTAGGTAAAAACTTTTTTAGGTCTTGGATTAGGCTTATATAATTACAGCTTGAATAGAGAATGAATTGGGGTTTGTGAATTTGTATCTGTTCAAGAATTAAATTTCCAAGTCCATTGCGGGGCGGATTTAGAATCCAAATGGGTCGGCTTAAATGCTTTGTTGAAATTTTTTCCTGGTATAGATTTCGCGTAAAGAATTCGAGGTTAGTGGCGAGATTCTTTTTTGCATTTTCCTTTGCATACAAAACAGCATTGGATTCTAGTTCATATCCAATGAGAGTCTTGCATTTAGAAGAGAGAAATATACTAATTAGCCCCGAACCACAAAAAAATTCCAGTATATCTAGATTATCCGCAGGTAAGAACTCAATGATTTCCTTGAGCCAGCCTTCTATCAAGTAGCGGTTAATCTGAAAAAATCCATCAGCAGGAACTTGAATCTTTTTGTTATCTATCGTAAATACAGAATCCATTTTCCCATAATCAAATACTTTGTCGGTAAATCGTAATTTGCCCTCTTTCTCTGAATTCGGCTTATACTCTTTGATAGATTCATTTAATTTATCCGGTAAATTTAAACAACCCGTTTGCGGAAATTCTACTAGATCGTTGGAGCCATTTTTAAAAAAACCTTTCTTTTGGTTTTGAATTTTAAACTGAACATTATTGCGATACTTTACTTCGCTTCCCTGAATGACTGAGAGTGCAGAATGAGTAATAGGTGTTTGCGGAAACTTATGATTAAACTCATTTAAGAAAAGATTCTTCTTAATGTCGATTTCTTTTGCGTAAGGAATATGGCGAAATGTGCATCCACCGCATAATAAGAATTTATCGCAATCGGAGGAAACTCTGTCACTAGAAGGCTCAAGCACAGAGATTACTTTTACTTGCTTAAATTTTTTAGTGATACTAACAGCTTCACATTCTACTAACTCACCCGGAATTGCTCCTGCTATAAAGTAGGTTTCCTCGTTTAGATAGCCTAGACAGAATCCATTATTGACCCATTTCTCTGCGCGAAGGGTTACTTTCAATTTATCTCTATCTCCGCAATACAAGTCTTTTCGTCTTTGTTATGCACTGATTTGTCTTTGATAAACAAAGTGATTAAGTAAATATTGTCAGGAAAATGAGTCGAATCCTCTAGAGCGAATAACTTAGATATGTCTACCTTTTGGGAATTAGAATTTTGAAAATCCAATTCGAAAGAAGTAATCTTTGTATCTTTCGGAAGTCTGAGTTCTTTGTCTATATTGATTGCTTCTCGTAGGAACACATCGACTTGTAAATGATTGGGACTTCGCAGTGGGGTGTAATTTTCTTTTACCAAGCAGGAATAGAAATTGAGAAAATGAAATTCTTTTTTTTGAAACTTTTCCTTTTCATATACATGAGTCAAGGTAAGTTCTAATTCTAAATCATAGTCAGGATGAATGGAATTTTGCTCTTTGATCCAAAAACTAGTTTTGTCTTTATCCGTTAGATATTTGATTTGAGAAAGTTTGTTCTTGCGATAGGATTTTGTGAAGTCTTCCATTCTAAACGGAGGTGACTTCGAATAGCTTTTGATTTTTTTTTCAGTATTCAAATAGATATAGGCATTGAGTCCAATTAAAGATAGGAATATTAGAACGAAAATAGATTTAGTCATAAGTAATGATGTCATTTAATTAGAAGGGATGGGAGGAATCAATGAAAATTGCGATTGTAGGTGGATCTGGTTTTATCGGTAGAAATTTAGCTAAAGCATTGCATAGCGCAGGCGAAGAAGTAATTATTTTTTCTAGAAAAAATTCTTTGCCCCAAGAATTAATGGGTCTAGCAAATATTCATTTAGTCTCCACTTCTAAACCAAGTGCAAAGGACTTGGAGGGAATTGATGCCTTAGTAAATCTTGCAGGCGAATCGGTTGTAGGCGAAAAGTGGTCTGATAAGCGAAAAGAAGCTCTTAGAACTTCTCGTGTAGATTTTACTAGAAGCATTGTAGAAGAATTGGCAAAGGTAAAAGTAAAGCCCAAAGTTCTTTTGCAAGGCTCTGCCATTGGGTTTTATGGAATGCATGAAACAGGAAAACCAGTCTTCTCAGAAGATGCAAAATCGGGAGAGGACTTTCTCGCCAAGCTTTGTGTCGATTGGGAAGAAGAAGCAAATCGCGCAAAAGATTTTGGCGTTCGCACAGTGCTAATCCGAACAGGAATTGTTCTTTCGCCGGAGAGTGGAGCCATGCAGCAAATGCTTCTTCCGTTTAAAATGTTTGTTGGTGGACCACTGGGTAATGGCAAACAGTATATGAGTTGGATTCACCTTGCCGATATGATTGGAGCGATTCAGTTCTTGCTTGCCAATCCCAAAGCTGAGGGAGCATTTAATTTTACAGCTCCGAATCCATGCTCGAATGAAGAATTTTCTACTGTGCTTGGCAAAGTAATGGGAAGACCTTCCTTTATGCGAGTGCCTAGTTTTCCTCTGATCGCATTGTATGGGGAAGGCGCAGAGGTAATTCTGAAAGGTCAGAACGTGATTCCTGCTAAACTCGCTGCATTTGGTTATCAATTTCAATTCTCTGAGTTAAAAAATGCTTTGGAAGATTTGTTAAAATGAAAGTTAATTTTACAAAGAATGAAATTTTCCTTTTCAGGAGACTACAAGCTAAAAAACTAATTTTTATAAAGGAGTATCTCGAATGAAAAAAAATGTTTATCAATTAATTTTCTTAACTGTTATTCTTTCCCTCGTATTAAATTGCGGAAAGAAAGAAGAAAAAGAAGAAGTTGCGGCACCAGAAGTTAAACCGGCTGCTACATTAGATCCAGAAGTTGCTAAAGGAAAGGAAGCATTTGACATCAACTGTTCTTCTTGCCACGGCGCAACTGGTGCAGGCGATGGAGTTGCGGCAGCATCTCTCAACCCAAAACCTAGAAATTACAAAGCACCAGCTAGCGAATGGAAAAATGGAAACACAGAAGCAGGCGTGTTAAAAACCCTCAATGAGGGAATCAAAGGCAGTCCAATGGTTGCTTACAAGCACCTAGGCGATGATACTTTGAAATCACTTGCAAAATACGTAGTTCATTTAACCAAAAATTAATTAGCTTTCGGTAAAAGAGGAGTGCAGATTGCACTTCTCTTCTACTAAATTCTCTAAACTTTATTAGGAAAATGTCTTGACTTAGAAAATTTCCTCTATTTATTATTAACTCTATGGTAGATGAATTCAAAATACATGTAGATTATGACAACGGTGTCATTCCAATCATTCACATCGCAGGCGAAATAACCTCAGAAGCAGACGAAGAAATAGTTAATTGCTATGCGTCTATTCCTGCCCCTAAAAAAAGTAGAGTTCTTATCGATTTTTCAAAAACCGCCTACATCAACTCTGCAGGCATTGCAACCTTAATTAGCTTAATTACCAAAGCATCCGAGAACCAAGGAAAGATTGAATTTTCTGGACTTAATTCTCATTTCCGAAAAGTTATGGACATCGTTGGTCTTACAGACTTCGTATTAATCCACGACAATATAGAACAAGCCCTCAAATAAAGAATTTCGGAAGCTACTATGTGCAACAAAAAGACACCTAGTAGTTATGCTTTCCTTTTATCTTATTCTCACGTAGGACTGACCTAAGAGCTGATTGCTTTTCTTTTTCCCCCAAAAATCGATGAAACTTTTGTCTTTTGCTCTAATAAGAGTGCTACCTAAAAGTTAGAAATTCGTAATTATTCATTTTAGACCTTCAGAGAGAAATGAACCGAGTATTCGATTCCTTTTTTGAAACTTGGGATAGCCCAAAGCCGGGGATGAGTTCTTCTTTTTCTCCAACTCTCGATATTTCCGAGAACGAAAAAGAATACACTATTAATGTGGAGCTACCGGGCATGGACGAAAAGGACGTAGAGGTTTCTTGCACCGATGATTCTCTTACTATTTCCGGTGTGAAAAAAAATGAAACCGAAGATAAAAAGGGAAATTATCATTATCTCGAAAGATCCTATGGCTCCTTTAAGCGAGTAATCCCTCTTGGCGATAATATTGATAAAACCAAGATTACAGCCAATTTCAAAAAGGAGTCCTATCATAAAAAACAGCAGTATATTTCTAAACAGCAAAAAATCCCTATTCAAACCGAAGTCATTTCCAGAAGTCGGATGAAAGTCCGCTGAATATAAATTATCCTCGCTTTCTTTCCTCGCTTTGTGCAAATAATATTCCGATTAGAAATGGAATGAATGGTAACAGTAGTTTTTTTTTCTGTAGTAAGTGACAAAACCTACCATAAAAAAGGCAGCAGTCAAAAAGCAAACAATCGCAATAAATAGAAGGCTAATATAAATTAGCTGTTGCAAATAATAATTTGGGGAAGTAACAGTAGTTTTTGATTCTGTATAAGTGACACTACTCGCATCATTAGAAATAGAAATTGTTTCTGTAATAGTAGAAATACTTTCTGATGAAAGAATTAGCTTTTGGTCTTGTGCCAATGCATCTTTTACATATACATTTACTAGCCAACCAAGAAGGACAACAGGGATGAGACTCAGATAAAAATATTGAGCGTTCTTGTAGGTTAGAACAAAATCAAAAAAACCGTGACCTATGACGACTATTAACAGAGATACAATGCTTGCAAAGACTATAGACTTATTTTGAAATCTAGATTTGGCTAACCAGTATCCTATAATGGCGCCCTCGAATATATGGGAGGGCACAGATAAAAATGCACGGAGCATTCCAACGGCTAATCCATGTTGCATTACATAGAAAATATTCTCGAATGTGGCAAATCCACTACTAACCGCTACTCCATAAACAATTCCATCCATTACTTCGTCAAAGTAAACACTCCGATACGAATAGAATCGTATTACGATGAACTTACACAATTCTTCTGTAAGTGCAATGATAAAAAAATTCTCGATGATCATGCCGACTAACGTATCTTTTCCGGGTAATTCAATGCTTGTCTCAATCATGCCGGCAGGAATTACAGTAGCCGCTCCCCAGAAAAAAGATTTCCAAATTACAACCCAGGGCTCTTTCTTATAAATGTCTTTAGAGTAATAACGATAGATTAAGAATATTCCCGGAGCAATTGATACAGCGAATAATAGTAGGTATTCCATTGGATAAAAATGAAATGGTAAGGCTTTAAGGTCAAGTAAAAAGAACTCGGGGATGACAAATAGAATTTATTGCGTTAATTTCAATCTATGAAAGAATTGTAAGGAAGAGGTTTTTAATGAAGAAAACAATTTTATTTTTACTCGCGTTCATTTCTGTCGGTGTATCGGCAGCAGATTTTACAGTTACTAGTGCCACAATCAAAAATGGTAGCACATTAACTAACAAACATGTATTCAATGGTTTTGGTTGCACAGGAGAAAATGTTTCTCCAGCACTCAAATGGGAAAATGCTCCTGCAGGAACAAAGAGCTTTGCAGTAACTATTTATGATCCAGATGCTCCAACTGGAAGTGGATGGTGGCATTGGACGTTAGTCAACATACCTGCTACAGTTACAGAATTAAAAGAAGGTGCTAGCTCTAAAGCACTTCCAAAAGGCGCTGTAGAAGGAAGAACTGACTTCGGCAAACCGGGATTTGGCGGTGCATGTCCTCCACAAGGTGACAAGCCACACAAATACATCATCACTGTCTACGCTCTTAAAACAGACAAGCTAGATGTAAACGGAGAAGCATCCGGTGCATTAGTTGGGTATAACATCGGTTTTGCGACACTCGCAAAAGCAAGCATCACAGCAACATTCAGTCGTCCTGCTGCAAAATAAATTTTTTATTCTTTGTAGAGACAGGTTTCAAACCTGTCTTTACTCCTTTAAAATACTTGCAAATAATTTGAATTTAGAATAGATTGAGTCAAAGGAGTTCTATTATGAATAATGCGTATATTTTAACTGGCTTTATGAAAGACAAATTCACAATTCAATTAGATGAAGCATTTAGTTTGCCAGAAAGCCGAGTAAGAATTATCATAGAACCGATAAGTAAAGAAGTTAATAAGAGTCAGTTTGTTTCTGCTTTAGAAAAAATTCGAAAAAGACAGGCGAAGCGAAAATTTATTCCTACTCCTAAAAGCGATGCCATTAATTTTTATTTAAGCGAAAGAGATTCTTGGGGATAATCATGAAAATCTACTTGGCTACTAATTCCGCGCGAATTATGGGTTTAAAACTCCAGACTCCATTCATCTTGCTTCTGCAAAAATAAATCAATGCGATATATTTTTGACCTTCGATGATAGACTAAAGAATTATAAAGATATCAAAGTTGAAATGCTTGAATAGAAAAAGTTATAAAAAAATATTCATGACCAGTTTTTGGTATTCTATTAATAAGAGGATATTAACTCATCCAAATCAGGTTTAGATTTCTTCCTTTATCTCCACATCTATGACTGTGATAATTTCTATTGTCCATAGTGCATATGTCTGAATCTATAAATTGAATTGGTAGGTTATTATCTATTAGCCTCTGGCGAAGAACGATATCTATTCCGAGTAGATACTTTTGATTATCCTTGGGCGAGATTGCTTCTGGCGAATACTCTTTAAATAATTCGAATAAGTCATTTCCTACTTCATAATTCTGTTTACGGGCACAGGGTCCCAAGTAAGCGTGAATAGATTTTGGTGAATAGCCTTGCGTTTGTAAATGGTGAAATAGTTTCTCTGAAATACCTAGATGAGTTCCCTTCCAGCCGGAGTGGATTACTCCGATTAACTGCTCTATCTCTGACCAGAAGAATAAAGGCATACAATCTGCTGTTTTAATGATTAAGACTTCGTCTCTTTGGGTTGTATATAAAGCATCTCCCGCAGCGGATAATGTAGATAAGTTCTTAGTGTCGTAGAACGTATCTCCATGCACTTGCTCTAAGAGAAATACTTTTTCGGAAGACATGTCTAATTTCTTTGCCACAAAGTTACGAATTGCTGGTGTAAGTTCTTCTTTTGAAATCCCTTCTAGTTCTTTTGTTTCTTCCTTTCCCCATACGGCAAAATGTATTGTTCTTGAAAAACTGGTTTGTATTTCTTTATGAATCATGGCTTGGTAATACTGTCGTAATAAACGAATGATAACCTTAATAGATTAGAATTACTGGATTGCCACGGAGGCACAAAGACACAGAGAAAATTAGAGTTTTATGCATAAAATACTGTTTGTTTTCGATATTAAAGTATTTTTTGATTCAAATATAATCCTTGTATTCGAATCTGATTTTTCCATCAACTCTCTTTGGCACGACACAGATAAATAAAAATGCTAAAACATCATTGCCTCCGTGTCTCTGTGGCAAAAAGAAATTATAGACAAGCAATTGGGTAAAAACATAATTGAAAGCTAAGATAGCAAAGGCGCTGTTTTTGATAAAATTATGAAATCTTTTATATTGTTATTTTTTATTCTATTTTTGAATCTATCTATCGGGGCAGCCGATTGGAATGAAGCATTGTTTGAATCATCTGAGAATGGTGATTTGCTTAAAGTGAAGCAAGCTCTTGAAAAAGGAGCTAAGATCAATTATCAATCTACTGATAAAGGGGAAACGACTCCTCTTATGATCGCTGCGGAAAAAGGAAACTTAGAAGTCTTAAAGTTTTTACTAAGCAAGAAAGCTAAGATTAATCTAAAAGACAGCGAGGATTATCACGCACTCATGTATGGTGTGCGCGGTGGAAATTTAGATGTAGTAAAGCTATTAATTCAACACAAAGCCAATGTAAATTCTGCTGGTCTGGATGGCTGGACTCCTCTCTTAGACGCGGCTAATCTGGGATATGCGGAAATAGTCAAATACCTATTAAAGTCAGGTGCGTCCATTGATGATGTAAATTCCTACGAAGAATCTCCTTTGATCCTTGCGGCTAAGAACGCACATACCGCTGTTGTAAAGATTCTATTAAAACATGGAGCGGATACTAGTCTGTTAGACGCCGAAGGTAAATCTGCACTCCAATATGCAGAAGCAGCAGGGCACAAAGAAATTATTGAACTTCTAAAGAAAAATCCTCCTAAGCAATGAAAGTTTGTTACGTATATAAAATCCACCATGAAGAATGAACTAAGTTTCATCCTTGAAAAGTCAACTTCTTCTATTTGCTATTTAGATGAAAATGGTATAATCAGTTTTGTAAATGATTCCTTTTGTAAATTATTTCAAATCAATAAAGACGAGGTCATTGGAAATACTCCCGGGTCTTTGTTAGAGAAATATTCTGTTGATTATTATTTAGAATCCGCTCTCGAATATTCTAGAATCTTTCGTAAGAGAGAAGATGTATGTGGCGAGTTCACTGTCCATTTAAAAACTGGAAGACGATTTGTTTTGGAAGTGAGCATATATTTCCTTTTAGATGGCACTGATCGCCCAATGGCTATTAGCTACATAGATGATATTACTTATTTTCGAGATTCTGAATTAACCTTAATTCAAACCTATAAGAATTTAATTGATTTAAAATTTGCACTCGATCAATCAAGCATTATAACTGTGACAGATGCAGATGGAGTTATCATTGCGGCAAATGATAATTTTTTAAAGATAAGTGGTTATGATAGAAATGAAATCGTCGGAAAAACTCATAGAATTGTTAAATCCGGTTATCATCCTCCTGATTTCTTTCAAAGTATGTGGACTCAAATTTCTTCCGGGAAAGTATGGCATGGAGAAATTAAAAATAAAAGAAAGGATGGAACTTATTATTGGGTTGATTCCCATATCATTCCTTTTTTAAATGAAGATGGAATTCCTTTTCAGTATATATCTATTCGAGAAAATATCACTGTAAGAAAAAGCGCACAAGACTTATTAGCCGCTAGTGAAGAAAAATTTAGACTCTTATATGAAAATGCACCTATTGGAATTATGCTTGTTGGTATGGATGGAGAAATTTTAGAATGCAATGAGTATTTATTAAAATTATTTGGTTTTGATAAGAATGAATTCATTGGCAATAAGTCTATTGATTTTCTCCAAGAAGAATTTCAAGAATACAAACTCAAAGCCTTTGAGCAGTTATTAAATCGAAAAACAAACCAGATTTATGTAGAGGAAAAGCATAAAACGAAAGAAGGAAACTTTATTTGGACAGGTTGTTATTCGAATGCGTGGTTTGATCGAGAAGGAAAGCTTATATGCATATTAAATTTTATTGTAGAGATTGAAAATCGCAAAAAGTCTGAAGAAGAACTTCTCAAGTTGGATGAATCTAAGAATGCAATATTGAATATTGTAGCTCACGATCTTAGATCTCCTATTGGTGGAATAATAAGTCTAATCCAGATTATGCTTGAAGAGGATGATAGTTCTGAAAATAGAAAATATCTTGAGCTTGCTCTACAATCAGGTAAACATGCTATAAATATCGCAAATGATATTTTGGAAATGATACAATCGTCTAACATCAAAAATGTTTTGGATAAGGAAACTACAGAGTTAAATGATTTTCTAAAAAATTGTATTCAGTTTCAAGAGCTACAAGCAAAAGAGAAGTCTATTGAAATATTTTTTTCTAGCACAGTGGACAAAGTCTTTTCGGAAATCAATCGAGATAAAATGATGCGAGCGATCACGAACTTATTATCCAATGCAACTAAATTCACAAAGAAAGGGGGAAAAATAGAAGTATCCTTAACATTAAAAAACAAACATCCATTTATCACTGTTAAAGATAGTGGAATCGGCATTCCAAAGAGCAAGCAACCTTTCTTATTTGAAAAATTCTCTATTGCCAGAAGAGCTGGAACTAGAGGAGAAAAATCAACAGGACTAGGCATGTTTATAGTAAAAGAAATAATTGATAGACATGCAGGTAAAATTTCATTTGATAGTGAAGAGAATAAAGGCACTAGTTTTTATATAGAATTATGAAGCAAAAAAATGATATAAACGAATCGATTCAAATCATTGAGGAAATCTTAAAACCGTATACTAAAGAAGTTTTAGAAATTGTAAATGATCTGCGAGACTTCTTCAAAGAAGAATTTCCTTCTCTTATAGAAAGAGGCTATCCTGTATGGAAAGGAATTGGCTATAGTGATTCCAAATCTGGCTATCTTTGTGCTATATTCCCATTAGACGGAGAGGTTAAAATAGGATTTGAATATGGAATTATTTTGAAAGACAAGGACAAAGTCTTACAAGGTGATGGAAAGCAAGTTAGATACCTTCCTATTCCATTAGACAAAGAGATTAACCGAAAGCAAATTAAAGATTTGGTCAAACAGTCATTAGCCCTTCCTACTTTAAAAAAAGATAAAATGGCAATGATTGATTTAGTGAGAAAGGCTTAAGGCACTGGGTTAATTCCCTTATAAATTCTTTCAATACGTTTTCTATTAGGACCGAGTGAGCGGTCAAACCTTGTTAGCTTCATACCGGCTACACTTGGATTTTTATCTTGAATCTTTTCTAATGCTTTTTTATCGCGGAGAATTTCTAGATTTACAATTTGCTTGATGGATGGCTTGATGAGTAGATTGAGTCCAAAGTGAGCAAACAAGGGATACTGCATGTAGGTAAACGCCATTAGCTGCACTCGACCCTCTGAAATTGGATTGAAGAACACATAAATCCTAAATCTTGTATCTCTTGGCTGGTTCGTCTTTGAGTCAATCCAGTATTGGTCATAAACACTGTATACGGGTGAAAAATAAGTAGTCCAATCATCTACAAATAAATCTTCTTTTCCTAATCCAAGAATATAGCGAAATAGAATCGGAAGTGTTTTTTGCGGACCTGTGTTTTTAATTCTTACATGAAAGTCTTCTGTTTCTGATTCAACGACTACTTCTTTCATACGCTTGGAATCATACCCTAAGAAGACATGTACGTCCGGTGTATGCTCCACTTCTGTGAAATTATCTAGAACTAATTCAAGTGGTGCTTCTATAGAGTAATGGCATATATCGATTAAGCGAAAATTTTCCTTATTAAAATAAGGAAATGGAGCAGAAGAATTCGCAGATTTAATCCAGACTGCCCCGTAAAACTCCATGCAATCAAAAGGAACAGCAGAAATTTTACATTCATCAGTGCCAGGGCTTTCTCCTTTTCCTGATCTATCAAAACTCATCCCGTGGTAAATACACGTTATCCTGTCATCTTTGACTGAGCCGAGGCTCAGTGGCATTCGTCGATGTGGACATGTATCTTCTAGAGCAGAGGCAAGTCCTTCTTTGTCTCTAAACAATACAATCTGTTTTCCGTTTAGGGTTATTTGTTTAGGGTTTTTCTTTAATTCAAGTGATTTTAAAACAGGATGCCAATGGTCAAACCTAGACATAGATTAAACCCTCCTAGTTTGGATACTCTTTAGAAATTTTATTGCCTATCTTCTTGGCTTCTATTCCTATATTTCTAAGGAAGCCACCAACATGATTGTTAAAGCCTAAAAAATAGAGTCCGGGTAATTCTGATTCGCTGCCTCTAATCTTAGGATAACCTTTTTCATTGAATAATTCGGGATAGCCGCTAAAGATCGATTCTAGACCTGATCTGTATCCAGTGGCGAGAAGAACTACATCATACTTTTCTTCTAATCCATTTTTAAATAGAATAGAGTCCCTATTGAATTTTTGGATTTCGGGGACAATCGAAATTAACCCCTGTGTGATGAGGCTAACAGTGCCTATATCTATAAGTGGAACTTTTTCCTGGTATTTGAGTTGGGAAATCGTTCCGAACTCAGGAGTGATAAGTCCATACTTAGAATAATCTGGAACAACCATTCCAAGTATTTTCTTACTTAAATAATCTCCTATCTTGGGAGGAAGAAAACTAAAAAGGAGTGCAGAGTATTGCATTGGTATTTTCCATATTTCTCTTGGGACAATGCGGACGGGACCCCGCACAGAAATATTTACCTTAGCCCCTGATTCAAATAAATCAATTGCAATCTCACCGCCTGTATTTCCAATTCCTACGATTAATACGCGTTTGCCTAAGAATGACTTTCCATTTCTATACTCTTTGCTGTGTAGGATTTGACCTTGAAAGTTTTCCATGCCCTCCCATTTGGGACTTAGAGGAGAATGATTGTAACCCGTTGCGACAACTACTTTCTTTGATTTGTAAATTATATCAGGAGTTTCTGTTATCCAGAACTCTCCTTCTCTACGAATGGATTTAGCAGGCTGATTTAAGTAAGGGACAAGAGAAAATTTCTTTGCATAGGCGTCCATGTATTCAATTAGCAATTGCTTTGACACATAACGCGGGTAATTCGCAGGATAAGGCATAAACGGAAGAGACGATAGTTGCTTTACAGTATGAAGATGCACTCTGTCGTAATGATTATACCAGGCATATCCGATCTTGTCGCTTTTTTCTACGATGCTAAAGGAAACCCCACCTAATCTAAGAACCGCTCCAATGGCAAGACCAGAAGGTCCTCCGCCAATGACAAGTGTGTGTATTTCTTTTGCTACCGCTGTTTCGCCCATAAATCAAAACGTCTACTTGCATTGTTTTCTTAGCAAGACTTTTTTCTAGAAAAGATTACGACTTTTCGTCTATGAGGACTTCGAAGATTTTGGATTTGTAGATTAGGTCTGTGAGCTTTTGCATTTCAATGGAGTGAATAGGTGGAAAATCTAAACGGGTTTGGTAGATTTTCTTTTCTACATAGAATTCTGCTTTTTTGTTTTTCTTGGTTTCTTGGTCGGCATCATAGAATGTTAAATTCTTGTTATCCCATACCAATTCATCTGCCCAGATTTTCTTTTTGTCTAATTGCACTTTGTTGGCAACGTATTGATTGTATGTATAATTTAGCTGAATTGAAACACGCTTTGAACCAGAATCAACAAATTTATATTTTAGATCGAGTGATTGGGATTTGCCACAACAGGATAAGGTGTAAGAAACAGTTTCAAATAAAACAGGACGAAATGTATTATTCTGAAAATGAAATACGATTAGAATTTTTTGAAGTGTGGATAATCCTGAATTGCCTTCGAATGTGGCAAATATCATTTTTTTTCCTTCCCCTAAAATGTCACGGTATTCCACATCTGCAAAATTATACCAGGATGGAATTATGATTTTTTGAGGAATGCCTGTTAAAGTTTGGTTTTGCAATTCATATACATAGAGAATCATTTCGTTTCCGGAAAATTCTTCTACGACACAATCTAACTTGTCCTTTGTTTTTAGAGAATGAAATTTACAATCAGAGTAGGTATGAGTCGATGAGATTTCCTTCTCTGTCTGGCTAAATAGCAGGAAAGGAAATAGGAAAAAGCAAAGTAATGCAAAGCTTAGGTCGATTCGTTTCAATCCATCTAATAACATAGAAGCCTCCCATTATTCTATAGACTCAAAATAATTCACTATTACCTATCGAATAAAAATGTAAATTTACTAATAGGGAAAGCACGCGTTTTTTATAAAAACAAGAAAGAATTACTATTGTCAGCCTTGTATGAAATCTTGAAAATTTACTGATTGCAAGTCATCGTAGCTTTTTAAAACTTACAGTATGATACTAAAAATTTTTAAAACCGAATTATTTTTCTTACTTTGCATTCTTTTGTCGGCTAATACACTATTGGCGAACCTGAGAGCACCATGGTCGGTTAGCCGATATCCATCCTATGCACTTTCGAATCCGAATGCCCAGCTTGTAGTTATGAAGGAAAATTTAGTATTCAAATGTGATAGAGCGTATGAAGGAGATGGAAATCTTTCTCGGATTATCGAGAAGAATTGCAAAGTAGAAGCTATCTATTTTATTCAGTCTACGGCTGATGCGAGTTATGCGCTAGAATTTGTTTTGCCTTCAGATAGGATCGTAACTACTTCCGTTAATGATGCACCAATAGAAACAACATTACCTAATCTACTCAATGTTTCCGATTTAGAAAAAGAAGGATACCGCCTTTCTGATCTATGCAAATTTTGTGAAGGAACGATTAATAAAATCTATACCGCTAGCTTCAAGGCGAAATTTGTAGTCGGTCAAAATACAATTCGTGTTATGTATGAACAACCACTGTCTGTATCGGAGATTAGTCATGGATATTTTCAATCTAGTAAGTGGAGTAATTCATTTGCCTATGAACTCTGGCCTTTAAGAGAATGGAAATTAGATTCTAAGTTTGAAATGAATATTAAATTTACAACGGAAGTAGGAAATGCATGGAGTAGATTCTGGGGAAAAAAGATAATTGCGGAATGTCGTGGAATTGATTTGCGTTTTGTGAAATCTCCAAGTGCTACATTTAAAAGTCAATCCGGGGAAAATGGCTTTAAAGCTTATTATGAATACAATCAAAATCTAAATCCAAATTATATATTATCAAGTGGTAGTAAAACCTATTACGAAAGCGATAACCTTGTATATGAACTTTCCTTAAAAGAAAAATTTCCCGATAGACTTAGTTGCTTTTTTGGACAAGAGAGAAATTGAAAGAGAGAATACTTATGCAATTTTTCAAAAATTGTAATCAAATCCTAGTTCGACAAGCTTGGTTGGTGAGCTTTGTCGAACCACACCATGACAAAATTATTAATCAATATAAATCTGTCATCCTGAGCCTGTCGAAGGATTTTAGGACTGTAATTATTTTGACTGCGCTACTTATTCTATTAAATTGTAAAGAAGCGGAAAATCCTTATATACCTACACCGGATATTTTTATTCGCAATTTCACAGAGAATGTTCCAAAGAAGACTGAAATAGAATTAGAGCTTCGGGAAATTTTAAATACAGAGAATAAATTCTGTGAGACTTCTTTTCAAAATAAGAAAGTAGAATTATATGGGGATAATGATAATATATTCGTCAGCGATAGAGAGCAATTTACCGCATTCACCTATTTGTCTGTTTATAAGCAAAAGATTAAAAATAAATCAGATATATTTGTTTTAAAATCTAGATGTTGTCCGATGGGTCCTTGTTATACTTCGCATTTCTTTCAAAAGCAAGATAGCGGAAACTGGAAGTTATTCGACACTATTCCAGGCGAAGTAGTCGATTATAAAAAAACAAAAGACCATACCATTATTAAAATTGAAGACAATATCTTGACTACTCTGACCTATGTTGGGTTTTGGAAAGAGAATCAATTTGAACCTTTGCTTGTTTATCGTCATATGAATATTGAAATTCCTAATGCATTTTCTCCATCTAAAAGAATTTTCACTGAGAGCAAGCAGTTGAACTTACTTAAGAGACCAAAAGAATATCATATCGACAATCTTGCCTTTCGTTTGAATGTAGCAGCTAACACGCCTTATTTTATTCTAAATGAATCACCAAATCATTACTTTATTTTTATCAAAGCTACATCAGAGCAAATGAACGATGTTCTAGAAAATTTCAAAGGCGATAGACAAGATATCGCCGAACAAATTCAAGGAGTAGGGAAACACTTAAAGAATGCAAAAGATCTTGAAAAACTTTTAAATAAAACTTTCTACAACGTCGGTTGGATTGAAAAGTTTTAACTACCTTTCTTCTTAGCGCGGTTAGCGGCAAACACTAGCCCCTGCGCATTGATTTGAATGTCTGGCTTGACTAATTCTAGGATAGAGGAAGGGATTTTTCGTTTTAAGAACTCTTCTTCGAAAAAGCTTCCTATTCCTTTTTCGCCTAATGCTTGTAAATCGCTATCTGATTGATTGGAAGCAACCAATTCATTAAAAACCTTTTCCATTCTATCAATTCCAAAAAGCATTTGCTCTGCACCTGACTTCATATCAGTCCATGAATCAAAATGAGTCAAATACGCTTTATCCGCTTTTGTGTTTATTATTTTCTCAATACTAAGTCTTGCTTCTTCTGCGTGGAAATCCGTCGGAGTAGTAGATGGAAATAAAAAAGGTGAAATTCCTTGGCGTAGCGAAGGATAACTAATCCCAAACGAATCTCCCGTGAATATGGAATTTGTTTTTGAATCGAAGATTACGAAGTGGTGGTTTGCGTGCCCACGGGTATAGATAAACGTTAAATCTCTTCCGCCAAATCTTAATACTTCTCCGTCCTGCATGATTCTAACTCTCTCTGTCGGGACTTCTAGAATTTGTCCATACATCTTGAGGAAGTTTTCTTTTCCGTATACCATGCTTGCACTTTCTATGATACGCTTTGGGTTAATCACATGCGGTGCAGCTTTAGGATGAGCCAATACGGTAGCATTTGGAAATTCTTGCACCAAACGAGAAGTAGCCCCTGCATGGTCTAAGTGAATATGGGTGATAATTAGATACTTTACTTTGTCTTTGGATATATTCTTTGCGGATAACGCATTTAATAAATAGGGAATTGCTGAATTTGTGTTGTTATCCACAAAGAGTGCCTCGTCTCCTTCTTGCATTAGATAGGCTGCTGCGAATTCATTTGTATAATAATGACAGTCGATAGTTTGTATAGAGTTCATAGTTTGATTGATTGAGCATTCCTGAATATTGTCAAGAGCATTTAAAGGCTAAGACCTATTTTGCATTTAGGGCAATTCATTATTTTTCAGTCTTCAAATTAAAATAGCTCATTGCTTCTTTTAGTTGGCGGGCTTGTAAACTTAGTCCTTCTGCGGTAGCCGCTAGCTCTTCTGAACTTGCTGCATTGTTTTGGGTTACTTTATCCAAATCCCTCATTGACTTTCCAATCTGAGAAACCGTTTCTGCTTGATCTTGATTGGAAACAGAAATTGTATTTACAAGACTAGAAGTTTTTTTAATTGCCGGTATCAATTCCGCGATAACTAAACCTGCTGCCTCGGCTACAGTTAAACTGTTGATTGTAAGTTTACTTATTTCATTGGCGGAGATATTGCTATTCTCGGCAAGCTTGCCAACTTCAGTTGCAACAACAGCAAATCCATTTCCACCACCTTGGCTCCCTGCTCTTGCTGCTTCAATGGACGCATTTAAGGAGAGTAGGCTAGTTTGCGTTGCTATCGAACGAATGATAGAAATTTTTTTAGAGATAGTTCTCATCGCTTCTACTGCTTCTCTAACAGACTCTTCGCCCTTAGCCGCTTCTTTTGAAGAACGTTCAGCAATTGTATTTGTATCATTTGCATGTTTTGCAGTCTCTTTAATTTTATTAATTATTTGATTTAAAGAGGCTTCCATTTCCTCAACTGTTGCGGCTTGTTCAGTTGCTGTTTGACTCAGTGATTGAGCAGTTGAGTCTACTTCCTTTGAGGCAATGAGGACTGTCTCTGTGTTTTCATTTACACGAGCCATCACATTATTAAGATGATTCATCGTTTGATTAAATGATTCTTTAATTTTTAAAAATCCTCCCGTATAATTGCCTTTTAGTCTTTGCGTCAAATCTCCTTTCTCCATTTTTTCTAAACAAAGAACAAGCTCTTCTGCTAAATTATTTAGTTCAATGCTAAGCAATTTTTGTTGAGTTATATCTAATGCAAATTTTATTACTTGAATAGGTTTATTATCTGAATCAAAAATAGGATTGTAAGTTGCTTGGATCCAAACTTCTTTTTTATTTTTACCAACTCTTTTAAATTCAGCTTTATGAAATTTTCCAGATTGTAAGATTGCCCAAAAATCTTTATACTCTTTTGATTCCATAAATTCTTTTTCAACAAACATACTATGGTGTTTACCAATGATTTCTTCTAATGGATAACCCATAGTGGAAAGAAAATTATCATTTGCATCCAAGATGATTCCGTCCATATTAAAAGCAATAATTGCCTGTGAGCGGTTTAGAGCCGTTAACTTCGAATTTATAAGCGCATAATCTCTAAAAATCTCATTCAAGTTTTTAAATTCGGTTTCTTTTTGAATTATAAAAATAGAACGAAAAAATTTGGATAGAATAATTATATTCACTAAAAATAAAACCATTTTTAGCCATAATGGCAAACTATTACTAAAATGATTGTCTACTGATAGGTAGCCGAAAAAAAGAAATATTAATATGGATACTGATACTTGATTTTTATCTGACAGTATTTTTTCTATCGCCCTTCGGTCAGGCTTTGTTAATTCTATCGCATTCATCTTAATTGTTCCCTTCGAAATTGTAAGTAGTACTCTCTCATATAAATTCTAAACCTGTCAAATCAAATATAGGAGAATCAGGAAAATATCTAAGGGTTCTCTGGTAGGGGGATAATAGGCTGTAATCTATAGAGTATTGCATTGAACAGGTAAAATTTACAGTCTTCACTTCTTTTTATAACAGACTTAGTATTAAGTCAAAGATGCGGCTAATTATAAGTTACCTGATTCGATTATTTTAAAATAATGAATTTTTATATCAATTAGAATAGGTCCCGGGCAATGGAGTCCTTTGAGAGAACTCGGTATTACCTTTCTTGCACATGGAAATTTGAGTCCATTTTAATTTTTGTAAATAGGGAATTGCCGAATTTGTGTTGTTATCCACAAAGAGTCCCTCTTCTCCTTCTCGCATTAGATAGGCTGCTGCAAATTCGTTTGTATAATAATGACAGTCAATAGTTTGTATAGAGTTCATACTTTGATTGATTGAGCATTCGTGAATATTGTCAAGAGCATTTCAGAGATGATGCTTAGAAAATTATTTTTAAAAAATTGAGCGACTTAGAAATCATGCGATAGCTTGCAGCAAGTCTTTCGTCTAAAACAGCCATTATCCTCACTTACAATGAGATTGCATTAAGGGAGCTGTATATATACAGGCAAATCCTAAATATCCAAAGCCATAAAATAATCCCCAGAGGCTCGACCAATTTCTTAGTTTTGCATTTTCGGGATTTTTGGGATCATAATAAACGTTAACTTCTCCCGAGATGCGAACTGAATAAGAGATTGCTATCGGATCGGTAAATTGATGTAACATTCCTTCTTCATCATAGTATTGGATAATTGCTTTATACATAGAATCGCTGGGCTTACTAATAGAATTTGTAACAATATAATCAATCACTCTTCCTTTCGCTAAACAACCATTTAACACAAAGCTGGCATTTTTCATATAGGAGTAAGCGGCTAATGGAGATAAAACGAAACCGAGTAGATAAAACCACCAATACAAACAGGGATTTTTTACAATTGCATTTTTGGTATCTGCAAATAGGATTATGAATAGTATTGAAACAAAGTAAATGAATAAAGGCTTAATAATTTCCCATAAAACAGACTGAAAGAATGGAGCCGGAATTTTTACGTTGTTTACGGTTTGCTTATCTTCAGGTGAAGATTGATTCTTTGTAATAGGTTCTTCTATTGTTGTTGGTAAAGGCTGCTCAATAGTATCCTCTTTCTTTATATGGATGATAAATTTTGTATTATCTTTCGGTGACACATAATTGGAATTAGCCTTTTTCGTAAGAGTTGTTTTCTTTTCCCATTTCTTTAAGAGTCCCTGAATTAAACCGAATTCTCCTTTATCCAGCCAGAGCCCTTCGCAACTAGGACATTTTTCTAGAATGATTCTTGCTTCAGGATGATATACAAATCGATCCATTTTTTTATTCTCGCATCTAGGACAGTTTAGGCTTGTTGATTTTAATTCAGATTTTATGATTTGTTCTGGCAAATCACTGTTAACTCCTAGAATCTTAGAAAGTTCGCAACTATCCAACCAAACACCAGCGCATCTAGAACAAAAATCTGTTTGTAGACCGGCTATCGTTTCTGATCTCAGACCTATTTTGCATTTAGGGCAATTCATTATTGTTCCTCGCCAGTGGAGTTCATTTGAGAGAACTCGATGCTAAATGACAGCTACACACTGTCAAATATATTTAAACATTTTGAAGCGGCTAATAGTTATATACTTTCCATTCCTATGTCTTGAACTAGTTTGTTTACTTTTTCAGGACTGAGTGGTTTTACTAGATAATCTTTAACAAAGGGAAATCGCATAGCCTTTTCTTTATCATTTTCTTCCTCAGAGCTTGTGAACATAATGATAGTGGGACTCGGATAAATCTTTTGAGTAGTCAATAAGTTTTGATAGGCTTCTAAGAATTCAAATCCATTCATAGCAGGCATATTTATATCTAATAAAATCAAACTGGGTGGAAATTGATTCGGATATATTTTACAGGACTCTTCATAATTCTTGAATAGTTGTAATGCTTCTTTTCCATTCACGGCATTATAAATATGACTAAAACACTTTGTGCTTTCTAGTATTCTTTTAGCGATAAAGAATTCTATTTCTTCATCATCTACAATTAAAATGGATTTTAAATTTTGTGGGTTCATATACTTAAATTTGGAATTATAATTTGAAATACAGTATCTTCGCGAGAGGAGAGGACTTTAATAGATCCTCCTATTTTTTCAACATGTTTCTTTACTAGATAAAGACCCAAGCCATTACCAAGAAGTTGTTGGGAATGGGCTCTGAAAAACATTTGAAATATTCTTTCCTGGTATTCGGCATCAAATCCAACTCCGTTGTCGCTTACTGTTATTACTAGATTATTTCGTATATCGTATTTAGTAGTTATCTTTATCCAACGTTTTTCTTTTTTTGAATCATAGAATTTAACTGAATTAGATATTAAGTTGAAAAGAATTTCTTTGAAACGAAAAAGGAATGTTGTTACTGTCATTGCCTCTAATTCGGTAATAAATTCAATATGATTTGTGAGTAGGCTTTGTGAATGATTTTCTTTTATATCTTCTAGAATCTTAGATATATCTAGAATCTGAGGATTTTGATCTTGATAGTCTGCTTTTTGCCAATTCTAAAATGCTTTGAATCAATGTTTCTAGTTTTTGTATGGGACTTGCAATTTTCTCATGGCATTGACTGAGAGTAATCCAATCTTCTTCTTTAATACTGAGAGAGGATAATTCTAATAATCCTCTGACTGTTTTGATTGGTGCAATTAGATCATGAGACAATCTATAATTAAATTCTAAGAGTTCTTGGTTGGCTTTTTCTAAAAGTCGTTTGGACTCAACCATTTCACTAATGTCTATACAAGAGCCGGCGTAACCTGCAAACTTTTCTTCCCCATCAAACCAAGGGTTCCCTGTATCTAGAATCCAACGGTATTCCCCATCGCGTCGTTTGAGGCGATATTGCATACGGAATGGCTCTCTCTTTTCAAAGGCAGTTAAATAAATATCTAAACACATCTTCATATCATCAGGATGCACACCCTCTGCCCAACCATTTCCATATTCCTGCTCAAGAGTTCTGCCTGTAAAATTGAGCCATGGCTTGTTAAAGAAATAACACAGTTTATCAGTTCCAGCAATCCAGATCATAACTGGTGCATTGTCAGCCATGATTTGGAATTTGTCATCTTGGTTAGCAGGCTTCATTTTTTTCTCTCATACTTATCGTATACTTTTTAATTTCTTAGTCAAGTGTATAAATTTCTCTTAGACTTTTTTAAATCTTATTCTCTTTTCTCAAAAAGATATAAATAAGACTGAGTGCTGAAAATAAGCGCACTGAAAAAGGAATAAACGGAGATTTGCCTGTCTTTTATGCATTAATTAATTAGAAATACAGAATTTCTAAGTTAACCGCAACATATACTGCAAGGAGGGGATAAGCCTGGTTAAACAAAGGGAGGATATTATTGATTATCCAAAGAAAGATTGAGCAAACTCGGATTTCGTTCGGGATAAACGATTCTTATTTTAAGAAAAGTGTAGACTCAAGTGTAGAATCAGGAAAAATCCTTTTACCGATTGCTCTTTTTCCAGATTTTCAAAGACTCAGCTTCTCGAATTAGATTGTCCTGGAATAAAGGATTGGCGATGGAAATGATTGCTTCTGCTCTTTGCCATGTGCTCTTTCCTTTTAGATTTACTTTTCCGTATTCTGTAACAACCCAGTGAACTACAGTTCTTGAATCGGTTGTGATGCTACCTCGCTCTAAGGTAGGTACGATTCTAGATTTAACTTCGCCTGTTTTGCCATAAGTAGATGCTAAACATACAAAGCTTTTTCCGCCTTTGGATTTATATGCACCCATTACGAAATCCAATTGCCCGCCGGTGCCGCTGATTTGTTTGGAGCCAGAAGACTCAGAGTTTACTTGACCAAATAAATCAATTTCCACTGCATTGTTGATGGATACAAAATTATCTAATTGTCCGACTACAGAAGGATCGTTTGTATATTCTACAGTAGTGCTCATTACTTCTGGATTGTTGTGAATGAATTTGTATAGTTTGTCAGTTCCTGCTCCAAAGGCAAATGTCTGTCTGCCTCTATCAATCGATTTTTTAGAACCATTGATTTTCCTTTGAGAGACATTTCCACAAATGCATCTACATACATTTCTGTATGAACTCCTAAATCTTTTAAATCAGAATCAGCAATCATAACGCCTACAGCGTTTGGCATTCCACCAATTCCCAATTGTAAACAGGCTCCATTTGGAATTTCTTCTACAATTAATTTCGCTACTTTTCTATCTACATCAGACGGTATAGCCGAAGGCAATTGGGCAAGCACTGGATTTGAGCCTTCAATGATATGAGATACTTTAGAAATATGCACAGCAGTTTCTATTCCTCCCATACACTGAGGCATATTGGTATTTACCTCAACAATTACAAACTTGGATCTTTCAATAACTGCCATTTGGTGGGAAGCTTGAGGACCAAAATTAAAATATCCATGTTCATCCATCGGTGCAACTTGAAAGGCAGCAACTTGAATTGGGTCTACATTTTCTCGATATAGCCGAGGGATTTCCGCATAACGCATCGGAATATAGTATCCGCAACCCATGTCGGTGATCTTTCTACAATTTCCAGAAAAATGCCAAGAGTTCCAAGTGAAATGCTCTTTGGGATTGGGAATTTTAAATATCTCAGGCATCCATAAACTTACACCGCCTCTAACGTTTACATCTTTGAGTTCTTGGTATCTTTTTGCTAATGCTCTATCAAATTCATAGCTTTGACCAACACACCATCCATAATCAATCCAATCTCCCGATTGAACTAATTTAGCAGCGTCTTCGCTTGTAAACTTTTTACGATTGTATTCTTCTGTGTATGACATACATTAGCTCCTCTTTCTTTCTCCTGATTGTGAAGGGAGACTTTCTGGGTTCATTGTATCAGAATAGGGATTACAAATCAAAATGAAATTTTTTTATTATTTATTTTTTATCCATTTATATAAATTGTCATCGTTTACTTGGTTAATTGCATTGCTTCTTCTGTCTTCTTTAAATACAGTTGGGAAGGAATATCATTTGGTTTAAACTTTAATACAGCTTCAAAAAGACTTTTTGCTTCATGATAATTTGAATTCTGAAAATGATCCAAACCCAATTCAAAAGAAAGAATTGTTCGCTGAAATATATCAATTTCCTTATTACTTCTTCCTGAGAAAACTTCATAGATTGCTATGCTTTTGGATTTTCCTTTTACTTGGGCGTATCCTAATTTGCGGTGAACGTAGGATTCGAGATTTTCTATATCCATCAGTGCTTCTTCACTAATTAGTATTTCACTTCCATACACTTTGGTCAGTCCTTCTAATCTAGATGCAGTATTTACCGCATCAGAAATAACCGTTCCTTCTAATCTTTCCGCATCACCAATGATTCCAAACATTTGATAGCCTACATGAATTCCAATTCCAATTCGAATCGGAAGCTTTCCATTTTTCTCTCTCGTTCTATTGAATTCGGCTAGTTCATCTAACATTTCAATGGCTGATTGTAGCGCATCTGTAGAGCCTTCGGGGAAAATAGCCATTATCCCATCCCCCATGTATTTATCGATAAAGCCATTGTTCTTTCGAATGGAAGGTCCCATTGCATGTAAATAGCTATTTAGAAATTTAAAATTATCCTCAGGAGACATGTCCTCAGATAGAGTGGTAAACGATCGGATATCAGAAAAGAGGATAGCCATTTTCTTATTTATTGAATCTCCTAATTGAACACCGGTAATTAACTCTTTGCCTAAGAATCGAAGGAGTTGTTCTGGAACAAAACGGGCGTAAGACTTAATCAATTTTTCCTGGTTATTGATTGCATT